>DASUUP010000153.1:0-5113 GCA_036373995.1 Acidimicrobiia bacterium | reverse complement strand
TGACACGACCGGTCCGATCACCCAGTGCACCTTCAGCATGTTCTGGGACGGCTCCGAACCCGCCCACGGATTCGGCAGCGAAGTCATCAACGGAATGCACATCGGCGGCGGTGGTGGTGGTGGGTCTGCTCCGGTGGCTCGTGATGATTCGGTGGTTACGGGTCGGGATGCGCCGGTGACGGTTGATGTGGCGGCTAATGATTCGGATTCGGATGGGGATCTGGTTGTGGGGAGTGCTTCGACTGTGGCTGGCCCGTCTGATGGGGGGACGTCGGATAATGGTGATGGGACGATCACTTATACCCCGAGTCTGGGGTTCACGGGTTCGGATTCGTTCACCTATGAGATTTGTGATTCGACCGGTCTGTGTGACACCGCCGATGTCGCTGTCACGGTCACTCAGCCGAATGATCCTCCGGTGGCGAATGATGATTCGGCTACGACTGGTGAGGATGCTGCGGTGACGGTCGATGTGGCGGCTAATGATTCGGATTCGGATGGGAATCTGGTTGTGGGGAGTGCTTCGACTGTGGCTGGCCCGTCTGATGGGGGTACGTCGGATAATGGTGATGGGACGATCACTTATACGCCGAACCAGGATTTCAATGGTTCGGATTCGTTCAGCTATGAGATCTGTGATGATCTCGGTTTGTGTGATTCTGCTCTGGTGACGGTGACTGTGGACCCGGTGGCGGATCCGCCGGTGGCGGCCGATGACAGTGCCAGTGTGGCGATGAACACGGCTGTGACTGTGGATGTGGCGGCCAATGACGGCGATGTGGATGGTGATCTGGACCTGTCTTCGGCGGTCACGGTTTCGGGGCCGTCGTCGGGGGTGACGTCGGATAATGGCGATGGGACGATCACTTATACACCGTCGGTCGACTTCACGGGTTCTGATTCGTTTGTGTACGAGGTTTGTGACGCCACGACACCGGTTCCGTTGTGTGACCAGGCGACTGTGAGCGTGACGGTTTCTGGCGACCAGGTCATCCATGTGACTTCGACCAGTGGTGGGAGTGTTGGTGGTGTCTCGTTCAAGGATGAGGACATCGTTGCCTTTGACACCAGCACAGGAACGTGGTCGATGTTCTTCGACGGATCCGACGTCGGTTTGGGGGCGACGGGTCAAGAGTTGGACGGCTTCCATGTCGACACTGACGGCAGCATCCTCATCAGTGTGGGAGTCGCCGGCACACTGCCCAACGTGGGTGGGGTGGACGACCACGACATCGTCCGGTTCACTCCCACCTCGACCGGGGAGACCACAGCCGGCAGCTATGTGATGTTTTTCAACGGCGAAGACCACGGTCTGACCACCTCCGGTGAGGACATCGACTCGGTCGGTTTCGCACCCGACGGCCGTCTGGTGGTCAGCCTGCGAGGCTCATATTCGGTTCCCGGTGTGAGCGGTGGGGACGTGGACCTGCTTGCCTTCGACAACGGGTCCTGGAGCCTCTTTCTCGACGGGGTGGCTGTGGGGCTCGACGGCGGTAACACCGAAGATGTCACCGCCGCATGGGTCGACACCAACGGTGACGTCTACCTGTCTGTGAGAAGCTCGTTCAACGTACCCGGTCTCAGCGGAGACTCCGCCGACATCTTCACCTGCGCACCTGACACGACCGGTCCGATCACCCAGTGCACCTTCAGCATGTTCTGGGACGGCTCCGAACCCGCCCACGGATTCGGCAGCGAAGTCATCAACGGAATGCACATCGGCGGCTGAGTCGCTTCTAAAGAAACGGCTCCACTGGCATTGTTGGGCCGATGGGTTCACCGACCTTGGCACGGTTGTGCCTGTGGAAAACCGGGGCGGCCCCCGGAGTCAGCTGGCCTCGTCCTGGTCCAACAGGCCGGCCTGGGCGGCCAGCCTTCTCGTTTCGGCCCCCAGGTTTCCGGCGACGTTGGCCACCTCCACCCCCAGGTAGGCAACTATTTGCAGCGTGGCGACGACGAGAAGGGCCGGAATTGCCGACTGTGTCCACCCCGTGATTGCGTCGACAGTGAAGCCGAGCATGAGTATGACCGCGCTGACCGGGAACCAGCTGAGAGTGAGGAGAGTGTCTCTGGCCATCGACACCGGACCTCGCCGTGATCTGTTGTCGTTGGTGTGAGACCGACTGTCGTGCACTGCTGCCCGGCTGAGAGGTCCTGCGTCGTGTCGAATGGTGTTGACCAGGACTGGGTGATCCATCACGTATTGGCTGAAGAGATGGAACGCTGCATGCTTCTCGACACGTGACATCATGGCCGCGATCGCAGCGAGGGAGGAGACGAGCCAGAGAGCGTCAGGGTTGGACGACAGCGGAGCCAACCCGTACACCCCGGCGATCAACAGGCCCCCGCCGGTCAGGTAATGGCCCGCGTTGTCCAAGTAGACCCCGAGCAGCGAATATCGGTTCTGATAGCGGGCCAGTTCGCCGTCGACTCTGTCGAGCAGGTGGTACATCAGGAGAAGGACGCACCCGGTGATCGCCGGCGCCCCCGCAATGCCCACCAGAACCAGCCCAACGATGGCAACGACCAGGGAGGCAGTCGTTACCTGGTTGGGGGTGACACTGGTGTGCAAGAGCGCCCATGTCACATGGAGGCTGATTCTTCGAAAAGCCTGATAGCTCCAACGCTGGTCGGATGCCGTCTTCGCGCCTTGAACAATGGGCCGTAGCTGGCTGATCGGAGGCACCTGACTCGACCGACGGAAATCGCCCATCGGGGTCACGGTTTGTGCTTGAGGGTGGCCAGAGGGCGAAGGTAGGCCACGGGACGAGCCATACCCTCGTCGGAGAGTCTGTGGAGGGCGCCATCGAGCGGCGATCGGTCGAGCAGCGGAAGGACTCGCTTCTCGTGAAGCCGGTCGGTTCCCCGCGTCATCACGAGCCTGGTGATCTCGAAGCCTCCCGGATCGACCCCCAGCCTGCCCTCGCGTTGGGCCTGGTCGATGAGAAACCCGACTCCATGGTCATATCCACTGAGCCTGGCGTCACAGGCCGGCGGGCCCACGGTCAGACACGATTGAACCTGATGATTCCCGGCGATAATGCCCGGCAGGCCCGGCCGGGGGCGGCAACAGTTGTGGCGACTGACCCAAAACGTCGTGCCTCCGATGAGTTCGGGCTGCAGCATGTTGTGGGACATGTCGATGATCAGCCTGCTGGACTCTCGCGGAACGCCGGACACTTCATGTACGGCGTCTACGATCGCGGCGATGGTCGCCGTGCGGTAGGCAAACCCATAGTTCTTGACAACGTTGAGCACGTTGGCGTAGGCGGCTCCCTCGACGGAATGGGGGTCGAGGGTCAGCCATTTGCTGAAGGCAGAGAACGTCTGCCGGCGCGTTCTTCCCTTCCCGGCATGAACGACGTTGCGGAAGAAGGCGTAACCGAGTTTCCGGTGGAATTGTGGCTTGGCCCGGAATGCGTAGAGATTGGACAGGATCGAGCCAAGGGGCCCGGGGCCGAGGTGATACATGACCACTACCTGACCGGGACGCAAGCCCCAGCGATCACCGACTTCGGTATCGACGATCTCATCGACGATCTGGACCTCCAGAAAGTGGTTGCCTGCGAAATTGAGACCGATCTCGCTCCTCGTCAACCTGGTGCGTCGCAAGTAACCTGGGACTGCCGCGGTGAACTCGTCATCCGTCAACGCACGGGAGAGAGATCGGCCTCCGTCCTCGATCATCTCGACGAACGAGGGGTCGAGCTGGTAGTGCTCGAGAAGGGGGGCCGCACCTTCGCGACAGGCCGCTTCGAGCAGCTCTGGAGTCCACGAGTACCTGGACGGCTTGGCTTTGGATACTGCTCCGGCGCCATTGATCAGCTGGAGGATGCGAATGGCGTCTTCGGAAGACAGGTCGTCTGAAGAGAGTCCGGTGGCAACGAGACCCATGCCGTCGTTGATCGACTCCGAGACGAGGTGAGGGATTATCACGTCGTCCGTGGCGACCACCAGACTGGAGGGTGCCTCCATGCCGTCCTTCATGTGGAGGTCGGGGAGTCGCAACACTCCGGTCACGTAAGGAAGACCTTCGATCCATTCGGCCTTGCGTTCGGCTACCGCCCGTGAAAGGTCTTGCAGCGCGGTCATCTCACTCCATTACTCAACGAAAAGCCCCGATTTCCCCGTGGGTGCCAGTTTAGTTCTGGCGCCTCGTTGAACGGATAGTGACATGGGTGGCCAGCCATGACGTCAGGACGCGGCTGCGCCACCACTGGCGCATGATATGGGATCGCGTCTCCGGGCGTTCTCGGCGAGGTCCTTCATGGCGGCGTTGATCTCGGGCTGGTCGAAGTATGGGATGCCACCGTGGTTGAGGTGCCAGATGAAGTTGGCACATCCATATGGCTCATCGATCAGTTTGGCACCATAGTCCAAGAGCTCTTCCGGTGACATGAGCCAACCTCCCTCGTGGCCGGTCGCCTCGCTCGAGCCATCACCGCCGGCGAGCGCGTTCATGCCGAACAGGAGACCCAGTTCCTGGCTTCGTGCGGCCCCCACTTCGTCTCTTATGAAGTCGTCTATTGTTCCCTTCCTGGCTGAATAGCGTGCCCACCCGGCGTCCAGGTAGCTCCAGTCCCAGCCCGCGACCGGGCTTTCGTATCCTCCTGCGTGGATCAACATGTCGGTGGGTTGCTCCCGGACCGTGGTGACCAGGTTCGGCCAGTGCTCCTTGCTGTAGCGTGCCATCTCATCGAGAACCTCGACCGGGATCACCTCCCCACCCCACCGACTCCGCGACATTGGCTCAGATATCAAGTAGTGGGCGAGGAGCGTCCCGTCCTCCACCCACGGGGTGAAATCGAATCCGGCGTATTGGTCGATCTCGGACTTCCACCTCTCGAGGCTGAAGGTTCCATCGGGGTTCTTGTAATTGCCCGCGGAGCGCGCCAGAAGCAGGACTATCGACTTTCGGTCGGCCCTTGCCGCATCGAGCTCCCGGATCACACTGTCTGGATGAGGGCTGACGTGGGCCGAGGTGAAGAAGGAGTCGAGCAGTTCCCAACCACCCGAGGAACCGATGTGCGGCCCAAAGGCGTACATCGGTGGCTTGACATCAGTGACAAGACTCCGCGGTGAGGAGGCTCCGGGACTGACACCGCGGGTGATC
>DASUUP010000152.1:0-4227 GCA_036373995.1 Acidimicrobiia bacterium | reverse complement strand
CCTCGGCAATGACGAGATCGAACGCCTCATCGACCTCCTCAACCCGATTCGCGCCCACGCCGGCGATCGGATCGAAGGATCCCCATTTTCGGGTCAAGATGACTAGTCAATAGCGCATCCCGGCATTAGCCCTCTTCAACTCCTCTGCGCAAGGACTAGATTGAGTAGTGGATGGCTCAATTCACAGGGAGGCTGCAGGGGCCCAAACTCGAGCCCAGCACTGTGCTGATCGACATCGGGGACGGTCGGTTTCGTGTGTCCGCGGGCCGACTGCCACTCGGTTCATGGGCTCTGGAGAGAATCACCGCAGAACGAACCTCCATCTACAAGTTCACCCTCGACATAGAAGACGAGCACTTCGACTTCTACCCGGACGATCCTTCGACGTTCTCTGACGCCATCGGGGCAATCATCGATCTGACCGAGCCGAAGGGCCGGTTCGGTCTGCGAAAGCGGATCGAGAAAGCAACCAACGGCTAGGACTGCCCGCAACTGCTGGCAAAATGGGGGGATGGTCCGGAACCTGTTCAAACGCGCCGCGGCACTTGGGCTCGTCGTTGTTGGTGCCGAAGCAGTCTTCGCGCTGCTGAAGCCGTCGCCGGAGCTCGAGTCGTTCGACCCCTCAGGAGAGTTCGGTGACCCCGGTGCGCCAACGCTCAGGGTCGCCGTCCTCGGTGACTCCTCGGTGACGGCACCCGGTGTCACCGGCCCGGAGGAGATCTGGGTCTCTCTGATCTGCTCCCGGCTCGCCGAGACCCGCCACATCGTCCTGGAGTCCTTCGCGGTTGGCGGCTCGATGGCCCATGACCTCATCACAGAGCAGATGGATGACGCCATTTCCTTCGAGCCCGACCTGATCTTCGTGTCCGTCGGAGCCAACGACGCTCTGCGAGGGGTTCCGGTGCGACTCTTCGAGAAGAACCTCGACATCCTCATCGGCCGTCTCGCCGGGACCGGTGCCACGATCGTGCAGAGCGGGGTGGGAGTCATCGGAACCATCCCCCGTCTCTATCCGCCCCTGAGCACGCTCCTGTCGGCCCGTTCCGCGCGCTTCGATCAGGCACATCGCAGGGTGGCGACCACCCACGGGACCTGGGTGATCGACCAACGCAACGACGACCCGACGCTGTGGAACCGGGATCGATCGCTGTGGGCCGCCGACCACTTCCATGTCAGCGCCGCCGGGCATGCTCGATGGGCAGAGACGACATGGCACACGCTGGACCCGCTGATGAACGGCGCCCGTGGATCGGCCTGACGCTCTCGCCCGTCTCAGCGAAGCGCGCAGTGGGCACCTGGCTACGGTGCGACCCGACGGAAAGCCACACATCGTCGTGATCACCTTTGCGACTCTCGACGGCAAGATCGTCACTGCCATCGACCACAAGCCGAAGACGACGAACCGCCTGCAGCGGTTGGTGAACATCGAAGCGAGCCCCCGGGCGTCCTTCCTCGTCGATCATTACGACGAGGACTGGAGCCGCGTGTGGTGGGTGCGGGTCGACGGCGAAGCCGAGATTTGGGAGAGAGGCGACCTCTGGAGCGCCGCCGTAGCCTCGCTGTCAGCCAAGTATCACCAGTACCGCGAGCACCGACCGGACGGACCGGTGATCGCCATCTCCCAGGATCAGGTCAATTCCTGGGAGAGCACTCCGTGACGCCCGACTCGGTGGCGACCCAATCGACACGCTGATCATGATTCTCCATCGGGACGCTGTCGAACACCCGGGAGTCGACAGTGATGCCCACGACGACAGAATCGCGGCGTCGATCGGACAGAACGCGGTCATAGAACCCCGCCCCGTTGCCGACACGCCCGCCTCGCAGATCGAACGCCAGGCCCGGGGTGAGAAAGACATCTATCTCATGCACCGGTATCACAGGGCCGGCGTCCGCAGGCTGCTCCATGCCGAACCGATGGACCTCTCGGGCTACGTCACGGTCGCGAAAGGTCATCGTGCGATCGGTTTCGACACGGGGCAGGATCCAGCGCCACCCGGGTAGCCGGTCGAAGAGCGACGTCACATCGACTTCACCTGTCATGGCGAGGAAAGCGGAGATCGTGCCGGGGAGGCGGGACGAGAGCCAGGCGAATAGCGCTTCGGTGACCGCATGACTGGCATCCTCGGGCACCGGCCCCTGTGCCCTGACCATTGTTCGCAGGGTGGCTTTGTCCATGTTCGGAGGCTAAACCCGGCACTGGGTGCAGCACTACCCTCACCGACGATGCCCGGGCCGACCACCATCTACCGCACCATCCTGACCTGGGTAGCCGGGGTGTTCGCCACGATCGTCGGAGGGATATCGGTGATGGTCCTGGCACTCGTCGACCCGTCTTCACCGCGCATCGAGTCGGTCATCAGATGGTGGAGCCGGACATGGCTCAAAGCATCGGGGACGAGGCTCACGGTCGAGGGGTCGGAGAACATCGACCCGGATAAGTCATATGTGGTGGTGGCCAACCATCTATCGACACTCGACATAATGGTCTGTTTTCTCGCGGTGCCCCTGCCGATCAGGTACCTGGCGAAGAAGGAGCTCTTCCGGGTACCTCTTCTGGCACAGGCGATGAGATCGGTCGGGATCATCGAGGTCGACCGGGCGGCGCGGGGGGCGATACACAACTCGGTGAACCGACAGGCCAAGGAGCTGATCGAGCACAAACGCAGCCTGATCATCTACGCCGAGGGGACCCGGCCCAGGGACGGTGTGATGAAGCCGTTCAAGAAGGGGGCGTTCACCATGGCCATCGCCAGCCAGCTCCACATTCTCCCGCTGTCGATCATCGGAACGTACGAAGCAGCGGTCCCCGGGAAACCGTGGTTTCGAGGGGGCCCGGTGACAGCGATCATCGACGAGGCGATCCCGACCGCCGGGTTGACCCATGCCGACGCCGACGCCCTCCGCGACAGGGTGCGTGAGATCATCGCCAAACGGGTCAGCGACCTGGGGGGCCCGGTGTCCGCCTGATGCAATCAGGTTCGAATCCGATGCAATCGGACTCGGTCCAGGTACCAAGTAGTGCGAGCGAAGCGAGCTTCAGTCGTAGACGGCGGCCAGGTAGGCGCGTCCCTCCGCCACCACACAGAGGAAGGCGCCCACCGAGGTGACCAGCTGATACCGGTCGGCGTCCTGCTCCCCTGCCCACCATCGCCCGCTGAGTCGCCAGGGGCCACTCCAGGTGAGCACCGGCTCCCATCTCGACCCGAGCCGGACCCGGGAGGGCATGCCCTGGTCCCACTCGACCTCGATGGGGTCCAGCTTTGGCGGAACCAACGCAGGTGCCGGAACAGGGGTGGCCCCGGGCCATGGCGCTCCATCATCTCGTTCCTCCGGTGACTCCGGCTCACCCCAACGTGACCAGGCGACCCTCTCTGCAGGCATCCGCCCGCCCTGCGCCCTCGCCTGGAGGACACCGTCAGGACCGAGCAGCGCCTGGGTCCTGGCCAGAGCCCTCTCCGTCTCGACCAGAGTCGACTCATCCGCGAGAAGGTTCAGTTGACGGCCCTCACCCGAGAGGTCGTCGGGCTCGATGCTCAGGGCGGTGATCCCCCCTGGCACGCCAGCTGTCTCCACCCATGCGCGCAGCTGCCACCACACTCGATCACTGATCGCCTTCTCGGTGAAAGGGTCGGCTGAACGCCACACCCGGCTTCGCGACGACCCGTCCGCCGCCTCGGCCGTGATGGTGACAGTATGTGGAGCCACCCCGGCGACGCGGAGCCGCCTCAAGAGCTTCTCGGAGAGATTGCGACCGGCGAAGGCGACAGAGTCGAGGCTCTGCAACGGGTCCTCGAACGACATCTCGACACCGAACTCGGCAGGGATCGCCCGGGGGTCGACCATCCGGTCCTCGCCACTGGCGAGACGATGGGCGACCAGCCCCGGGGCACCGAACCGTGAGGCGAGGGTCTCCCGGGGCAACCTGGCGATGTCCCCCAACGTGGCTATGCCCAACCAGCGGAAGGTGTCGATCATCTCATCGCCACCCATGGCCTCACGCAGTGTCCCCAGGTCGAGACCGGAGAGAAACGAGATGGTGTCGTCGACGATCACCGGCTCACCGGGCTGAGCAGTCGCCGCCGCCCACCGCGCCGCGAAGGGGCCGTCTGCGATGCCGAGCAAATATTGAGGGGGGGCGACGCCTGCCGCTGACGGGCAGGTTGGAGTTTTCTCCGAAAACTCCCTACCTCCGCTCTGTAAGGCTGAATCAATAATGCTTGCCAG
>DASUUP010000151.1:0-2335 GCA_036373995.1 Acidimicrobiia bacterium | reverse complement strand
GGCTCGTGGTCGGTGGCTCCACCCGTCTCCCCCCTTCGACTGCCGAAGGCTCCGGACGGCCATGGGGCCGGGTGGCGGCGCGCGCCGTGGGAGGCGGCTCGACGCGACGGCCCTCCGACAGGGGCTCGACCGCTCGGGGCTTACGAGCTCGACGACATCGATTGATCGCCGGCCGTGCGCGACCTCATAGTCCTCATCCTCCAGATCTACTTCTACGCGGTCTTCGCCTGGGTGATCCTCTCCTGGATCAGGGTGTCCTCGACGCACCCGCTGGGCCGGGTTCAGGTCTTCCTCGACCGCATCATCTACCCGGTCATCCTGCCCATTCGGCGGGTGATCCCACCGATCCGCCTCGGAGGTGGGGCCCTCGACCTTTCCCCAATAGTCCTGCTGATCGCTATCCGGATACTGATCAGCGTCGTAGCGTGAAACCCACCCGGCTGATCCTTGGAGGCCAAGTGCCCTTTTCGTATCCTGCCCGACGACTTCGAGAGGTGTGACCAATGCTCACGGCACAAGATGTAGAACAGAAGACATTCTCCACGGCCCTGCGTGGCTATGACCTCGACGAGGTCGACGACTTTCTCGACGAGGTGGTCTCCACGATCAGGGCGCTAAACGATCAGCTGGATGAGGCGAAGAGCGCACCGGTCGCCGTCCCCGTCCCGGCCCCGGAGCCAGTGGCCGAAGAGCCCGAACCGGTCGTGGAAACCCCCGAGCCCGCACCCGAGCCGGGCCGCCAACCGGTACCGGAGCGTGGTCTCGACGAGTCCGCGGTGGGTCGTGCCCTCATCGCAGCACAAACCGCGGCAGACCAGCTCCTCGCCGACGCCGAGTCGGAGGCCAATCGCATCGTCGAGGGCGCCAGACAGCAAGCCGACACCTGGGAGATCGAGAAACAGGCCAAAAAGGCCGAGGCCCAGGCAGAGATGGCCGATCTTGCCGGGCGGGTGCGAGCCGTGCGTTCCGAGCTGGCACTTCTGGCCGAGCAGGTCTCGGGCAACCTGGACGACATGGACGAGGCCATCGCCGCCAGTGGTGTTGCCGACGTTGGCGATGATGGAGGGGAAGGCGACAACTCCAACAAAGTCACGGTGCTGGAAACCCGAGTCGACGACACGGGTGCCGAAGAAATCGAGACGGGCTCAGACGACACCGACACCTCCGCCAACGGCTCCGACCATCTGGATCAGATTCTCACCGGAGTCGCCAGCGATCTTCAGCTCAGCGAATCGGATGACGACTCAGCGGACCACCACCGCCACCTCGACAGGTCCGAGGAGGAAGAGGACAACGAGGACGAGGTCTGACATCAGGCCGCTTGAGCGGCGTCTTCGGTCTTGAAAAGGATGCGGTCGAGTATCAGGAACTTGGCCACCCACACCACTCCGAACGCAACAAGGCTGGTCAGGTTGATGAAGATGGGAGCCGGGTCCCATCGGTCGGCGACGTACCAGACGGCCGCGGTGGAAAGAAGGAAACCGATGAAGGTGAGGACCCAGAACGGCAGGACCTCCTTCATCCAGTGGTTCTTGCCCTTCTTCTGCCATACCCAATAGCGGCTCAGGACGTAGGCGGGGATGGTCCCCACCGCCACGGTGACGACGTTCGCCTGTACCGGTGGCATGTCGAGGACGGTCTGAGCGGCGTAGAGAAGTGCCTGGCCGAACACGACGTTGAATGCGCTGACAGCACCAAAACGGACGAGCTTCTTGCCGTGTTCCTGACGGATGCGCTCGATCGAGTCTGCGAGGGTTGTGGCCACGATCAGATGGTATCGGTTCAACGGCCTTTAAACCCAAGCTCTTGATCCATGATCTGTTGAGTGGTTTCACCGGCATGACCGGTCAGGGGAGCAACTGAGCGAAGTGTCAGGAGTGGACGCTGTCCTTTTCGATCATCGGAGCATCGAGGGTGTCGTCGATCTCCACCGATGTCGCCAACACCTCTGCTGCCACCCAGTCCGAATATCTCTCCAACACGTCCGAATGCTCGACGGGAAGCCGGAGGACGATGCGGTCGGTGAGTTCGAGCCCAACTTGCTTCCGTTGCTCGTTGAGGGCTCGAACCAGCTCGAGGGTCTTCCCCTCGAGAATCAGCTCGTCGTCGAGAATGGGGTCGATGGCGACGCTGACGTTCCCGTCGTGGGCCACCACCCAACCATCCAGGATCACCTTCTCGGTGCGCTGCACCTCTTCGGGGCCGAGTCGTTCACCTGCGGCCGAGACCCCGCCGTCTTCGTGGTCCTCGTAGTCGCCTCTCTCGAGTGCGGCCGCGACCTCCTTGATCTTGGGACCGAGACGGGGGCCCAGGATCGGGAAGTTCGGTTTCACGG
>DASUUP010000150.1:0-5358 GCA_036373995.1 Acidimicrobiia bacterium | reverse complement strand
TGCTTGCCGACCCCCACGGGTGGCATTACGGATACGACATGGTGCGGTACCTCGACGTCCCCTCGGGCACCGTCTACCCGATCCTGATGCGTCTCCACGACCGGGGAATTCTGCAGACGAAATGGGAGGACTCGCCTCTCGAAGGTCGGCCACGCCGTCACCTTTATCGCCTCACCGAGGAAGGCACGAAATGGGCTCGGTCGGTGACAGCAGACCAGCCAGCACCGATTCTGGGCCCCATGCTGAGAGCGACATGAGCGACTGGCGGCTACTGCTGTTCCCCCGTGAGAAGCGGGAGTGGGGTGAGGCCTACCTGGCCGAGTTCGGCGATGCGGCGAGGTTGAGTCGACTCATCGTCCAAGCCTGGCGCCTGACACTCCAAGAAGGAGACCACATGAAGACCGTCGTCAACACCGTTTCCATTCTGAACGTGGTCACTGGGCTGACGTTGGCCGTCTTCTCCCAGGTCGCCATGCCGCTGTCCCGGGTAATTCCCCTCGTCGCCCTTGGGCTCGCCACCCAGGGTGCTTTCACCCTATGGGTCGCGCTGACCAAACCCGGTGCGCCCGGGTGGAGACAGATACTCCTGGGGGGCCAGACGCTGGCACTGGTCGCAGGAATCATCGGCCTGTTCAACGCCACCGTGACCGGCTTGTCGTCAAAGGATCTCGAATATGGGCCTTTGGCGATCGTGACCCTGATGACCGTTCAGGCGGCGACGACCTTGTACGTCTTCGCGGCCAGCGATGAACGGGACGGCAACCTCGAACACCTCACAGACTGAAGCGGATCAGCCGACGAACGCAGAGGCGAAGATCAGCGAGACGATCGTCATCACCTTGATGACGATGTTCATGGCGGGACCCGAGGTGTCCTTGAACGGGTCTCCGACTGTGTCCCCAATCACCGCTGCCTTGTGAGAGTCGCTCCCCTTGCCGCCGAAGGCCCCGGTCTCGATGAATTTCTTGGCGTTGTCCCATGCACCACCGGCATTGGCCATGAAGATGGCCAGCAGGAAGCCGGTAACCAGCGCTCCACCCAGCAGACCTCCCAGGGCCTCGACGTGGATGAACCCGACGATCAAGGGCAGAGCAACGGCGAGGGACGCCGGGATGATCATCTCCCGGAGAGCACCGGCAGTGGCGATGTCGACACACGTCGTGTAGTCGGGCTTGGCGTCCGGATGTCCCTCTTTGAGGCCTGCGATCTCACGGAACTGACGACGCACCTCGTCGATCATCTTCCCGGCCGCCCGACCCACCGCGTTCAAAGTCAGTGCGGCGAACAGGAACGGGAACATCGCTCCCAGGAAAAGACCGATCGTGACAGGCGCCGACGAGATGTCGATGCGATCGAGCCCGACGGCCTGGGTGAAGGCATTGAAGAGAGCGAGAGCGGTGACTGCGGCCGAAGCGATGGCAAAGCCCTTGGCGACAGCAGCGGTGGTGTTGCCCAACGAGTCGAGCGCGTCCGTCGCCTCGCGAACCTCAGGGGGGAGATGGGCCATCTCCGCGATGCCGCCGGCATTGTCGGCGATCGGCCCGTACGCATCGACGGAGATAGTGATGCCGAGGGTGGCGAGGACTCCGATGGCGGCGATGGCGACGCCGTAGATTCCGCCCCCGTCACCGAGAGCCCAGTCACCGGCCCAGAAGGCAGCGCCGATCCCGGCTGCGACAACCATCACCGAGTAGGCGGCCGAGCGCATTCCTTCGGCCACACCGGTTATGATGACGGTTGCCGGCCCAGTCTGTGACTGGCGGGCGATCTCCTTTACCGTCTTGTAGTGGTCCGAAGTGAACCACTCCGAGATCTTGCCGACGAACCAGCCGACGACCAATCCCGCTACCACGGCGATCCAGATACCGACCCAATTCTCGGCGACGTCACCGAACACCCAATAGGCGAGACCGGCGACTCCTAGACCTGTGACGATCATGGCGAAATTGGTGCCCCGGTGCAGGGCCGAAGCCAGGTGAGCTTCGTCTTTTGCTCGCACGAGGAACGACCCAATGATCGAGGCAAACATTCCGAGAGCAGCCACGGCGAGCGGGAAGATGATGGCTGAGACCAGCAGATCTCCCGAGAAGACGAAGATCGAGTATGCGATCGGAGCCACCAGCGACCCCACGTAGGACTCGAAGAGGTCAGCGCCCATGCCGGCCACGTCACCGACGTTGTCGCCGACGTTGTCGGCGATGACGGCCGGGTTGCGGGGGTCGTCCTCGGGGATTCCTGCCTCGACCTTGCCCACGAGGTCGGCGCCGACATCGGCCGCTTTGGTGTAGATGCCACCACCGACACGGGCGAACAGCGCGATCGAGGAGCCACCAAGGCCGATGGCGGTGACGATATCGACCCAGTCGGGATCGGCCAGCAGCCCTCCATCACTGAATAGCCAGAACGCGACTCCAACGCCGAGTAGACCGAGGCCGGCGACGGTGAATCCCATCACGGCGCCGCCTCGGAAGGCCACGGGCAGAGCCGCAGGTATGCCCCCGACACGCGCCGCTTCGGTGGTTCGCGAGTTGGCAGCAGTGGCGATGCGCATGCCCACGAACCCGGCGAGAGCGGAGAGCGCCGCACCGAAGATGTAGGCGATGGCACCCCAGGGGCGTCCCCACTCGAGCAAGACGGCGATGAGGACCGCCATCACGACGACGAAGACGGATACCCACGTGTATTCGCGCTTCAGGAATGCCATGGCGCCTTCACGGATCGCGGTCGAGAGCTCGACCATGCGCTCGTTACCTCGCGGCGCGGCCAGCACGGCGCGCGTGTAGTACACGGCTAGAACGAGAGCCAGTGCACCCGCGACGAGCGCGATGTACAGAATCGTGTCCGTCATTTACGCAGTTCCTCCGGAAAGAGATCAGGGAGATCGGAGCGGTGCGGGAGTATAGGGAGAACGTCGCCGCCAAGCCGAAACGGTGCGACCACGGCGTCTGGCCAGATCTCGTATTCGGCGGTCGAGAGACCGGAGTCGATCACCAGGTCGAGGCTCCACCGGCCCGTTCAGAATCGTCTGGCCGGAAGGCTAGGCGAGGGAGGCTCGTCAGCGAAGCGGACCTCGAGGCAGGCCGACTCCTGGGCCGGGAAGGGGCCGCCGGCGACGACGAGATCCGGAATCTTCCCGCTCGTGGCTCTGTTTCCCTCGTCGTGCCGTCATTGAATCTGAACCACGCCGTCCTCTTCGTCTCCAACCTGGAGGAGGCGATTCGGTTCTACACCGAGGTTCTCGGCTTCGCGGTCGCCGCGCACGAGGATCGTATGAATGCCGCGTTCCTGCGAGCTGAGGGATCTGCGAACCACCACGACCTGGGCCTCTTCCAAACCCCGGCACCCAAGCCGCCGCGGGGATCGGTCGGGCTCTACCACTTGGCTTGGCAAGTAGATGAGATCGAGGATCTGGCGACCATCCGGGACGCCCTCGTCGCGGCCGGCAGCCTGAACGGGCAGTCCCATCACGGAGCGACGGTCTCCCTGTACGGGGCCGATCCTTCCGGGAACGAGTTCGAAGTCATGTGGATGCTCCCCCGCGATGCCTGGGACGAATACGAGGACAAGGGTGTGGTCATGCCCCTCGATCTCGAAGCGGAGATCGAGCGCTGGGGAGCCAAGACCTAGGCGACGGCCATCCCTCTGACCAGGGCAGACCTCATGACTTCTTCCGGGTAGGGACCTCGCCCAACAGCTTCTTCCAACTCCACTTCGCCGGTCACGTACGACGTGGCAACCTCGGCCACAGCAAACAGGTCTTGATGCTGTGCCTCTACGAACCGGCTATCGACGACGTCCCCATGACCGGGCACGATGAGCGATGGAAGTTCATCAGAGGCGAGTCGAAGGGCCAATGGCCACGCAACCGGATAGCTGTCACCGAACCACGGCGGCGCACCCTCCTCGACCATGTCGCCGAAGAAGGCCACGTCGGCATCCGGCACCCGGACGACGATGTCGGAGTCGGTGTGAGCGAAGCCGTGATACGTCAGTCTGACATCGCGCCCGATTTGCAGCGAAACGGTGTCCGCGAAAGTCCTGCGCGGGGAAACGATGCGCACGCGATCGATGTCGTCGTGATACTCGTCCGGAAGCCACTTCTTCGCCGACGCTCTCATATCCTCCCCAAAATCATTCAGCGCCGCCTGGCAGAGTTCGTGACCCCAGATCTCGGCATCCTCGAACACGGCGTTGCCAAAGACATGGTCCCAGTGATAGTGGGTATTGACGACCCATCGCACTGGTTTCGACGTGAGTGCGCTCAACTCGTCGACCAACTGCTGAGCCTCGCGATGTGACGCCCTGGTGTCGACCACGAGAACTCCGTCATCGCCGATAACCACTCCGACGTTGAGGTCGAGTGACTCATATCGGCGACGGAAAACGCCTTCACCCACCTGATCGAACATGAGTCGAGGATATCTGGTTTCAGAAACCTGAAGTTCACTTCAAGATAAGATGAGTGCCATGGAATGGCTGTCTATCGGCGAAGTCGCCTCCCGGTCAGGCGTGGCCACATCGGCACTGCGCTTCTACGAGACGAAGGGTTTGATCGAGTCCGAGAGGACCGACGGCAACCAACGCAGATACCCCCGCGCCACCTTGCGCCGGGTTGCCCTTATTCGCGCCGGCCAGGAGGTCGGGCTGTCATTGGCTGAGCTCGCAGATGCCTTGGAGACCCTCCCCCACGACAAGACCCCCACCAAGAGCGACTGGGAACGGCTATCGCACTCGTGGCGATCACGGCTCGATGCCCAGATCGCCGAGCTCCTGGCCCTGAGAGATGAGCTGACGGACTGCATCGGATGTGGCTGTCTCTCACTCAAGTCGTGTGCGATCTTCAACCCCGGAGATGCAGCTTCCGACCTGGGTACCGGCCCTCGCTATCTGCTTGGAGACAGTCGCGAGTCGGTGGCCGTCGACACCTGAAGCGCTTCGGCGGAGCTGAACACGTACACGACCCAGAGAGCATCAGCCAGGGCCAGGTGGATCAACTGCATCCAGGCCGGCACGCCCAGCGCCACGTTGGCAACGCCGGTGAGCAGCATGAGGCCGACGAGAACGGGCAACCACATCGCCCAGCCCCTCAGCGCTCCGGTCGTCCGAGCCGATGTCCACCATGCGATCGCCACCGTCACGACCGCCAACACGGGGTGAACGACGCGGAGGTCGGTGAGGAAGTGAGACTCGGTGCTCAAGTCGGCACCTGGCATCTTGGGGAACAGCGTGTCCGCCAGGGCGGTGATCGCCCCGGTCGCGGCCAACAAGACGAGGGCAAGCCCACCCGCGACCACGGCCCAGGTGGTGGCTCTGTCGCGCCGCGAATCCAGTCGGCGGCCACCCCTGAGCCAAAAGATG
>DASUUP010000149.1:0-6758 GCA_036373995.1 Acidimicrobiia bacterium | reverse complement strand
GGGGACGTCGAGCCCGGTGACCCCCTCCATGGTCTCGACGACCAGCTTCTCGGCCACCACCTTCTCCTCCTCGGGCACTTCGAGGATGAGCTCGTCGTGGATCTGGAGGAGCAGCGTCGTGGCCAGCTTCTCCTCACGAAGGGCGGCGTCGAGCTCGATCATCGCCGCCTTGATGATGTCGGCCGCCGTGCCCTGCACCGGGGCGTTCAGAGCCATCCTCTCCCCCATCTGCCTGATGCGGAAGTTGTCAGACTTCAACTCGGGTAGATAGCGGCGCCGTCCGAACAGGGTCGTGGTGTACCCCTGGTTGCGGGCCAGGGTCACGACCGACTGCATGTACTCCTTGACATCGGTGAACTGGGAGAAGTAGGCGTCGATGTGGTCCTTCGCCTCGTCACGGCCGATACCCAGCCGGTCGGCGAGACCGAACGCCTCCATCCCGTAGAGGAGGCCGAAGTTGATCATCTTGGCGGTGCGCCTCTGGTTGGCCGTCACCTCATCGGTGGGCACGTCCCAGACTCTCGAGGCGGTAGCGGTGTGGATGTCGAGCCCGGCCTGGAACGCCTCGATGAGGAACGGGTCGCCACTCATGTGCGCCAGCACCCTCAACTCGATCTGGGAGTAGTCGGCGACGAGGAACTCGTTGCCCGCCCCGGCGATGAAAGCACGGCGGATGGTGCGGCCCGACTCCGAGCGCACCGGGATGTTCTGCAGGTTGGGGCTGTCGGAGGAGAGCCGGCCGGTGGTGGCCGCCATCTGGTTGAACCGGGTCCGGATCCGCCCGTCGGCGTCGACCAGCGGGAGGTATCCGTCGACATAGGTGGAGCGGAGCTTCTCCAGCTCCCGATATTCGAGGAGTGCGTCGACCAGGGGGTGGTCGAGCTTCTTCAGTACCGAGGCGTCGGTCGAGGGTTTGCCGGTCGAGGTCTTCTTGAGAACCGGCAGCTGGAGCTGGTCGAAGAGGATGGCGCGCAGCTGGTCGGTCGAGTTGACGTTGAAAGGCTCCCCCGCCAGCTCGTGGAGCTTCTTCTCGAGGGCGGCGATTTTCTCCCGTAAGTCGGTGCCCATCTCCTCCAGATAAGCCCGATCCACACCGATGCCGGCGTGCTCCATCCGGGCCAACACCGGCACCAGTGGCAGCTCGTAGGTGTTGAAGAGGTCGAGCTCCTCTCTCATCTCCAGCTCGTCGCGCAACGTCTCGACGAGCTGGCGGACAGCCTCGACTCTTCTCCCTTCCATGTCGACGTCGGGACCCTCGTCGAAGGGAAGCATCCCCTCGGTGTCCTCGTCGTCGGGTGAGACCAGTTCGAGGCCGAGCAGTCGCTCGGCGATCTCCTCCAGCTCGTAGGTGCGCTGGCTGGGATTGATGATGTATGAGGCGAGGGCGGTGTCCATCTCGGGGTTGGTCAGGTCGTGGCCGAGCTCGAGCAGGGCGCGGGCCAGGCTCTTCAGGTCGTGGCCCGCCACGGCGATCTCGCCGCTGCTGATCCGATCGAGGATCGGCTCGGCGGCGTCCACCGGGATCACGACGGAGGTACCTGGGCCGGTCGAGAGAGCCAGGCCGTAGGGCTCACCGCCCTCGTTGACCAACCCGACGACGAGCAGGTCCCGGGACGCCAACTCGGCTATCCGGTCCGCCGTGGTCACCAGCTCGGCTTCGACCTCCAACACTTCGGTGGCGCCGCCCGTCGACGGCAACGCCTCCTCGAGGTCGTTCCACATGGTGTGGAACTCGAGACTGTCGAACAGCTCCTTGACGGTCTTCTTGTCCCACTCCCTGGTCTCGAAGTCACTGGTGCCCCATCCGATTTCGAGATCGTCGACTAGGGCCATCAGCTCGCGGTTCAAGAACACCTGATCGCGGTTGGCCGACAGGTTCTCCCGAAGCTTTGGAGTCTGGTCGGCCACGGAGGTGAAGACACCGTCGATGGTGCCGAATTCGGATATGAGCTTGGCGGCGGTCTTCTCCCCCACACCCGGTACCCCCGGGAGGTTGTCGGACGTGTCGCCACGCAGCGCGGCGTATTCGACGTACTGGGACGGAGAGATGCCGTATTTGTCGGTGACCCAGTGCTCGTCGGCAAGCACGGTGTCGCTGATCCCGCGTCGGGTGTATAGAACCTTGACCTTGTCGCCGACGAGTTGGAAGGCGTCCCGGTCGCCGGTGACGATGAGGACGTCCCAACCGTCGCCGGTGGCCTGTTTGGTGAGGGAGGCGATGATGTCGTCGGCCTCGTATCCCTCCTCACGGAGCTGGGTGATGTGGAGGGCCTGGAGCACCTCGTCGATGAGCGGGAGTTGGCTGCGGAAGTGGTCTGGCGCCTTGTCCCGGTTCGCCTTGTACTCGGGGTACGACTCGGTGCGGAACGTCTGGCGGGAGACGTCCCACGCAACGGCGACGCCTTCGGGGTGGTGGTCCTTGATGAGGCGGATCAGCATCCGGGTGAACCCGAACACCGCGTTGGTGATCTGACCGGACTTGGTGGCGAGGTCTTCTGGGAGGGCGTAGAAGGCGCGATATGCGATCGAGTTGCCGTCGATCAGGGCGAGTGTGGGCACAACATCGACGGTACTACCTCCCGATGACAGGTAAACGGGGTGGTTTTGCTTCACTCCCCGAGGGTGGCCAGGAGGTGGTCTCGCTTCTCGACCAGCTTGTCGCGTTTGGCTTCGAGTTTGGCAATGGTGTTCTCGAAGCGGCGGACGTCGGCCGAGGTGGCACCGGCCTCTTCGCGGTCGATGTAGTTGCCGACGGCGGCGTCGCGTTGGGCGTCCTCATTGATCGAGCGGTGGTATTCGAGCTCGGCGGATGTGTTGGCGATCTCCGCCTCCAGGGAGGCGATCTTGTCGTTGAGCCGGAAGATCCGGCGATGGAGGCGTTTCAAGCTGGGCTCACCGTATCCCCACGGGTCGCCGAGACCTTTCATGCTCCCACCTTCCCATATCTGTCCCACCTCTTCCATACGGTCGACACATGAGGCCGGAAGAGGAATACCGGGCAGCGTCAAAGCTGATCGAGGCGGGGGTCAACGACTGTGAGATCGGGAGAACGCTGGGGATTCCGCGAGGGACGATCCGTGGGCTAATCCATTCCGACGGCAACCGACACATCAACCCGGTCACGAGACGACTCCGGTCGGGTATTAAGCGCTACAGGTACACGCGCTACATGTTCACCAACGTCTCGGACACATTCGTGGCATCTTCACCGACGACCTAAAGCACATCGAGCGTCTCCTTGACGTAGACAACGGCCGGTGTCATCTCGGGCGCTCGACGTGAGGACGTCCTTTGTCGATCCCAAGCGCGGACCGGTAAAATGGCTAGTACGCGGGAGTGTTGGAACGGTAGACAAGATGGTCTCAAACACCATTGCCCTTACGGGCGTGTGGGTTCGAATCCCACCTCCCGCACCTCAGACAACCGCTGGCTCGCGGTCGTAGAGCCGCTGCGCCCACAGATAACCGACCAGCCAGATCCCGATACACCAGGCGACTGCGAAGATCCAGTCGTTGCCGACGGGCGTCCCCAGTAGTAAGCCGCGAAGAGTGTCGAGGATCGGGGTGAAAGGTTGATACTCGGCGAACCAGTCGAGCCCGGTCGGCATCGCCTCGGTGGGGACGAAGCCACTTCCCAGGAATGGAAGCAAGATCAGGAACATCGGGAGATTGCTCGCTCCCTCGACGCTCTTGGCAACCAGCCCCATCGCTACCGCCAGCCAGGTGAGCGCCACCGTCAACAGAAGTAGGAGCCCTGCTGCGGCCAACCACTCGACAAGTGTGGCACTCGACCGGAAGCCGACGAGGATCCCGATCCCCACCACGATGACCAAACCGACCATGGTTTGGATGGTGTTGCCGATCACATGCCCGTTGAGGACCGAAGCCGGAGAGATCGCCATCGTCTTGAACCGCCGGATGATCCCCTCCTTCATGTCCATCGCCACCGAAATCGCCGTCGCCTGCGGCGCGCCGGCGATGGCGATTATCAGGATTCCGGGGAACACGTAGTTGACGTAGTCGGCGCGACCTGCCGAGGCCCCGCCCAGCCCTGCTCCGAGCGTCTCGCCGAGCACGTAGACGAACAACAGCAAGAGCACGATCGGCACCCCGACCACCACCGCCACCCCAACGGGGTAGCGGATCATCCGCCGCACATTGCGACGCAGCATCGTGGCCGAGTCTCTGAGAGTGTGAGTAGTCATGGTGCTGGAACCTCCTCGGTCGTGACGCGACCGGTCATTGCGAAGAAGACGTCGTCCAGATCAGGGGTGTGGACGGTGAGTGAGCCCACCTCCAGCGAATGGCGGTCGAGACTGTCGAGGACTTCGCGAATCGATGTGACGCCACCGTCGGAAGGTACGTCGAGAGTCAACTGCTCGTCGTCGCGCCCCATCGGGGCGAGCACACTCGCCGCAGTCTCCAATTGTCCCGGGTCATCGAAATGAAGGCTGATGTGGCCGCCGGGAACGAGACGTTTCAGCTCGGTGGGTGTCCCCTCGGCGACGATCCGCCCCTCATCGAGCAGGGCGATGCGATCTGCCAACCGATCGGCTTCCTCCAGGTATTGGGTGGTGAGGAAGACGGTGACGTCGTCCTCGGCCAGCCTGCGGATGCTCTGCCAGACGGTGTGACGGCCACGAGGGTCCAGACCGGTGGTGGGCTCGTCCAGGAAGACGATCCGTGGTGAGCCAATCAAGCCCATGGCGAGATCCAAACGACGCTGCATCCCACCCGAGTAGGTGGCCGGCACCTGATCCGACGCCTCGATGAGGTCGAATCGCTGCAACAACTCGGTTGACCTGCGTCGGCCCTCCTCCCGCGGTAGATGGTGGAGGTCGGCCATCAACATGAGGTTCTCCTCGCCTGTCAGCAGATTGTCGATGGCGGAGAACTGACCCGTGACCCCGATCGCAGCTCTAACCGCATTCGGCTCAGCAACCACGTCGTGACCGGCCACCTCGACGCGGCCCTCGTCGAAGCCGATGAGTGTGGACAAGATGTTGACGATCGTTGTCTTGCCGGCACCATTTGGGCCCAACAGGGCATATACCGACCCGCGGTCCACGGTGAGGTCGACGCCGTCGAGGACCAGGTTGTCCCCATACTTCTTCTGCAACCCTTCCACAGCGATGGAGGGCCGCCTCGTGTCATTGCTCATTTCTCTCCTAATCGATCTTCAGGAAGACGACGCTCGATGGATGTGAACGTCGCCGAACGAAGTTCTTGCTCGGATCTCGACCTTGGCTCCGGTGTCCTCCGGACCAGCTGTGGGCTCGAGGTCGTTTCGCACGTGACCGAATTGCGTGCGGGCATCGACCCAGGCAGAGGTGCCTCTGGCGATTCCGATGTCGAGTGCTCCCGACGCCGTGGCCAGACTGACCTCGCCGGAGACGAGCTCGCCGATCTCGATACTCCCGTTGGCAGTGCGAATCGCCACGTCGCTCGCGGCTTGCCCCACTGAGATGTCCCCGTTGGCCGACCTGACCCGCAGACGACCACTCACCTTTCCGATGCGGGTCCGTCCGTTGAGATTCTTGACCTGGGCCGATCCCTCGACCAGCCCGATGTCCATGTCGCCGGCCGTGATCAGCTCGGTGTCGCCCAGAGACGACCCCAGCGTGAGACGTCCGGCCCCGGACACGAGTCGCCTGGCATGCGCCTGGTCGACATGAATATCGCCGGCACCGCTTCTGGCGCCAACCTCTCCGAACTGCCCGTCGGCGCGCAAGTCACCGGCACCCGTCTTGGCGTCGACCGATGAGCCCGCCGGCAGCTCGATGACGACGTCCACCAGTCCCCAGTCGCGGAAACTGATGTAGCTCATGATGCCCCCGGGCTTGGGCACGACGACCGAAAGGCCAGAACCGGAGAGCTCCACCCTGGCCTTCTCGGCCGCCTCGACATCCATCTTCGACGAAGGGTTTGCCGGGTTGACCGTGACCACGGTGTTTGTCTGATCTCCGGCGATCAGGTGGATCGAGCCGGCTGCGATGTCGACCTCGGCAGCGATCGGCTCGCTGGTGTCGAATGACCACACCATCAGCGAACCCACCCCGTGTACCGATCGCCGCCAGTCGGGCTGCGGCGGGTTCCCATAGCATCCAACGCAGCGCCGGCTGCCCGGACCAGCCACGCGTTGAGAGACAAACCCTCTGCCCCGGCGGCGTCTTCGATGCGTCGCTTCAACGTCTCCGGCAGCCGGAGGTTCAGCCGCGCCGTTCCTCCATCGTCGGTCTCGGCCGTCTCGAGGACGGGAGACCGTGCTCCGGCCCCGACGTCGGAGAACTCCGCCTCGGAGGGTGGTGCCACAACCACGAACTCGGGCTCCCCTTGACGCAATCTGACTTCGACCGCGCCGGGAGCCAGTTCCAGGGTGATTTCATCGGCGGCGGCCGACAACGCCTCCAAGAGCACAAGGCGGGTGGCGGAGTCGAGCGACGCTGTCAGACGCCCGGCCAACTCTCGTGCCTCGTCCCCGGCTGCGCCAGCAGCGATTCCCAGCTGCTCTTGAAGACGCTCGACATAGGTAGTCAAGTTCATGGTGCCATTATGGCACACGTTTGGCACCGTCGCAACACCAGCGCGGTGCCATCGGTCGCGAGACGGTGCTCTGCCGTTCTGTGGGTCGAGACGCCCTGGGCGCCGACATCCGCAGAACGTCTTCCTCACTGCTTTGATACCGCGCATGACACGCCACGTCCTGGTCCCCGACAACGTATTCGACTCGGTCACCGGGGAGATGCTCGAGAACCATCA
>DASUUP010000148.1:0-4218 GCA_036373995.1 Acidimicrobiia bacterium | reverse complement strand
ACTCCCACCGGCGAGCTGGCCACGATGGCAGAAGTGGTGGACGCTACGGTGTTCCTACTGGAGAACCGCGCCATCAACGGCGTGAACCTCTACATCGACGGTGGTTGGATGCGGATGTGAGCGACACACAGCATGCCCGAGGGGCGCCGAGCGAGCTAGACGCAATCGGCGACCGGCTTCGCGAGGAGCGGGTGAAAGCGGGTATCAGCCAGCGGGAACTGGCCCGCCGCCTGGGTCTGTCTGCAAGTCTCATCTCGCAGCTGGAGAGCGGTCTCTCCAAGCCATCGGTGGGCACGCTGTACGCCATCGTCACGGAGCTGGGTTTGTCCCTCGACCGGGTCATAAGGGGGGACGATTTCGATGGCCAGATGGCCCATGTGGAGTCGAGCGAGAGCCGTTCGCCACTTGTGCATCCCGGCGAGCGGCAAGTGATCGACCTCGCCTCGGGTGTCCGTTGGGAGGAGTTGACGGCGGAAACCGAGGACGGAGTCGACTTCCTCCACGCCATCTACGAGGTGGGTGGGGCGTCGACACCTGACGAGTCACTCATGCGCCACCACGGCCGCGAGTACGGGTACATCATCAGTGGGCAACTGGGGATCCAGATCGGATTCCAGAAGTACGAGCTCGACCCGGGCGACTCCATCGCCTTCGATTCCACGAAGCCACACCGCTTGTACAACCGGGGAGACGAGCCGGTTCACGCCATCTGGTTCGTGGTGGGGAGGGGCGCCGACAACCGAACCGAGTAAACGCTCGGCCGCGAAGTGCTGGTCGATGATGTTCAAGCCCGATCCTCCTCGATTCGACGACGAAGGTATCGGCGGGGTCCGCCACGTGCAGTCTCACTAATGTCCCCAGTCCCCGTGGACACAACAGATCTGATAATCACCGGCGCCCGGATATGGGACCAGACCGACCGCGGTGAGGAGGCGCTGGCCGTCGCCGACGGCAGGATTCTCGTCATCGGTTCCAACCGGGATGTCCTATCGGCTGCCGGCGCAGAGACCGAGATCATCGATGTCGACGGTCGCCGGCTGATCCCGGGTCTCATCGACTCCCACCTCCACCTGGTTCGTGCGGGTCGCACCTGGGACAGAGAGGTGCGATGGGACGACATGACCAGCTTGGACGAAGCCGTCACCGCATTGGAGGACAAGGCCGAAGCTGTCGGCCCGGGCCGGTGGGTTGGGGTGATGGGGGGCTGGCATCCCAATCAGTTCACCGAGGGAACTGGACCGAGCCGTCGGCTTCTCGACGATGCCCTCCCCAACAACCCTGTGTTCATCCAGCGCGCCTATGCAGAGACATTCCTGAATGCCCGTGCGATGGAGGAGATGGGTTGGGTGGAGAGACATGGTGGTGTGGTGACCTCGCCCCCGGACATGGCGGCCCTCCGCGCCCAGCTCGCGGTCGCCGACATCGAAGAGGCCAAGTCGGGGACCAAGAGCCTCCTTCGGGAGCTCAACCGACTCGGGCTGACCGGTGCCATCGACGCCTCCGGGTTCGGGATCACGTCCGAGTCATATGACGCCTTCCTGCAACTCTTCGAGCAAGGTGAGCGGGGTTTCCGAGCCCGATTCCTGCTCGGTGCCGCCAACCCGGGCAGTGAGCTGGACGACATCGAGCAGTGGACCGAGACCATCAGCCTGGGAGGAGACAACGGCTTCATCGGCCATCTCGGCGCCGGAGAGGTGCTCGACTACGCCGCTCACGACATGGAAGGGCTCCAACCCAAGGACGTCACCAGCCGTGTCGATGCACTGCGTGAGATGTCGGCGCACCTGGCAGATCGTGGCTGGCCTGTGCACCTTCACTCGATCCTCGACACGTCGATCGGGGTCGTGCTCGACGCGTGGGAGGCTCTCGACGCCTCCAAACTCACTTCCCTTCGTTGGGCGATCTGTCACGCCGACCAGATAGGCACCGAGAACCTGAAGCGGGTCGCAGATCTCGGGGTGGGGATCACCATTCAAAACGGCATGTCGATGCGGGGCCTCGACTGCGCCCCGACGTGGGGCACCGACCTCGTCACCCATGCTCCCCCGGTGAAGACGATTCTCGCCCTGGGCATACCTGTGGCCGCCGGCACCGACGGGACGGTCGCCTGCGCCTACAACCCTTGGCGGTGCATCGCCTGGCTGGTCACAGGAGAGTCGATCGACGGGGCTCCGCCTCGAGTCGAGTCGGAACGTCTCACCAGGGACGATGCGCTCCGCCTCTACACCTCGGCCGGCGCCTGGTTCTCGTTCGAGGAGGACACCAGGGGCACCTTGCGTCCCGGGGCACACGCCGACTTCGCCGTGCTCTCGGCGGACCCATTGAGGGTCGGCGAGGACGAGATCGCCGACATCGAGTCGGTGTTGACTGTCGTGGGAGGAGAGAGGGTGCATCAATGAGGCGCCCACAACGCTTCTGTGTCGATTTTTCCGTCTCTCGGACGGGTTTTTCGACACAGAACGGTCTAACCGAAGCGCCAGCTGGCCAGGGTCATCCCATCGCCGCGGGGCGGCGCATCACCGTGTCCCGCTCCCGCTCCTCGACCGGCTCGAACCCTCGGGCGTCGTAGAGGGCCCGCGGCCCGCGGTAGTGCTCGGGGTCGCCGCCTTCGGGGTCGTTGTGGGGGTAACCCTCGACCCACTGGACGCCGCGGTCGGCAGCGTCGGCGATCACGTGGTCGAGTAGGTCGGCGGCCAACCCATGGCGTCGATATGGGGGAGCAATGATGAAGCACGACACACCGATCACGGACGCCGGATCGGGCCCATCGGGATCCACCATCCGATACATCCCATAGTCGGAACGAAGCGAGGCATTGACCCAGCCGGCGGTCTTGCCGTCGACATAGGCGAGATACCCGTAAGCACCGCCGGATCCGAGACGTTCGACCATCGCGGCGCGGACCTCACGCCATGGACGCTCCGGGTTCTCCTCGCTGGCCGGCACATGAGGCTCGAGGCAGTAGCAGGACGCCCAGTCGGGGTTGCCGGCAAAGGCGTCGTGGTCGAAGAACTCGATCCAGTCGTCGATCCGCTCCTCAGAGACGGGATGCACGGTGACCTCACCGATGTCATCCAACCGTTGTGTGGGCCCGGTCAGCCGCACGTTCGCCTCTGCGTAGTTGCGCGCGTAGTTGCGGAGGGCGTCCTCCGGATAGGGCCAATCATGACTCTCCGCTGCGTGAGCCAAGAACCGATCGACGACCGTCTCGGTGTCATCGCCTTCGATTCGTGCGTCACCAGCGAAGCACACCATCCAAATTTCGCCCCTACCCATGGAATCCATCAACATGTCCTGACCGGCTGAGGAATACGGCTCATCAGGGATCAACCTCCATCCCTGCCGGCCCATTTCAACACCCGGAGAGCGCGGAGCGTGTTCCACCGACTGGGCTCACCCTCAGCACCGTCGATCGCGAAGTGGGTGTCACCGCGGTGGATGTTCTGTCGTGGCCATCGCCCGTCTGGGAGGCGGTTGTCTTCGACGAGACGGAGCGCCTCCTCGACTCTCTCGTCGGGTTTGACACCAGCCTTCGCCAGATGGTCGAGACCGCGAAGGACGTCGTAGTGCCACCAAGTCGGGAACGAGAACTGAGTCCAGGCGGGGTCGATCACATCTCCGCTCGAAAGACTTCGGAAAAGCCTTCTCTCCAGCAGATACTCCTCACCACGGGAACGAGCGTCAACCAACTCTGAGAAAGGCCCTACGCGGTCCTGATGTTCCAACAGCCCCTCGAGAACGGAGATGGTGGTGTGAAACGACCCGCGGGTGGATCCGTTCTCCTGCTCGCAGTTCCAACCCCCGTCGTCCATCTGTTCGCCGAGGAGGCGATCGACGATGCCGGAGACGTCCTCGCCGAAGTAGGAGCCGATGGCGACGGTGAGACCATTGATACACGGCTCCACCTCACCGTCGAAGAAGCGTTGACCGGCGTGCTCCCACCGACTGCCCTCCCTGACCATGGCCACGGCGCGCTGTGCCTCCGGGCTGGTCGGGTCGAGACCGAGCACCCGTAACAGTGACAATGACCAGGAGGTGGCGGTCCACGGTTGTTCCACCATCCGACCGTCTTCACCTCTCTCGACGTCCGACCATGAGAAAGAAGACGGGAAATGGGCCCCTCCAGCCCATTGACCGTCCTCGCCTTGAAGTGCGAGGAGCTTCGCTCCCCAGCCTTCGGTAGCCACACGTGACCGTTCGGCCGCCACCGCCGTCTCG
>DASUUP010000147.1:0-3761 GCA_036373995.1 Acidimicrobiia bacterium | reverse complement strand
CACTCGATCACAGCCTCACCAAAGGTCTGGAGTCGATCTACCAGGCTGTCCCAGAACGACAAAGTGTCTCCTTTCGGTTTCGGAACCCCACCAACCGTACGCACATCGACGAACGCGTGACGGAACGCGCCTGGAAGTGATTGATTTTCCTGATCCATTAGGGTGTTTGGAGAGCCCACCTGACCGAGAGGAATCCTTGACCGACGCCAGACGTCTCCAGCGCAAGATCGACAAACAGAGGGAAACCGAGGCCCGCTGGCTTCAGAAGATGCTCTTCGCCCTCTCCAAAGCCAAGGAGGCACGGGCCAAACTGGCCGATACCACGGGTGAGGACCTCAACCCTCTCATCACCCTCGACGACGGGACGAAGGTGTCCCTCGATGCCCTCGAGGACATCGTCGAAAAGAGGGTCGAGGACCTGATGGATGCGCTGGGTCAGGGTGTCTACGGGAGACGCAGCTAGACCTGGTCTCCATGCACCTGCGAGCGATCGCTCTCGGTGTGAATGATTCTGTCGCGATGAGCGTGGCGACCTGATACTGGCGTGTGAGCGGGGTCGTCGAGGAAGACTCTTCCCTTCTCCACATGCAACAGTGATTGCCCGTAGGCGGCAACGAGGTTCTCTTCGGACAGAACGTCGGCTGGAGGACCCCACGCCATGACCCGCCCGGCGAGCAGGAGGGCCCAATCGGCCGAGCTCGCCTCCGACAGGTCGTGTGTGGTCATGATGACCGAGCATCCTTCTCTCGTCTCGGTATGGATCACATCGTCTATCGCCTGAGCCGTTGTGAGGTCGATGCCGGTCAGAGGCTCGTCCAGCAACAACACGTCGTGGTCCTGGGCCAGACCCTGTGCGACGAAAACCCGCTGACGTTGTCCTCCGGAGAGATCGTGGAGGTGCCGGTCGGAGATCGCGGCGATCTCCATGCGCTCCATTGCAATCTCCACCGAGGCGCGGTCGTGCGCCTTCATGCGACCATAGGAGCCGAGCGATGCGTAGCGACCCATGGCCACCACCTCCTTGACGGTCACGGGCAGGTTGTCGTTGACCTTGGTCGCCTGCATGACATAGGAGATCCGCTTGCGCTCGGCTTTGACCCGGATCGTCCCTTCCGACGGCTCGACGAGCCCGGCTATGGCGTCGAGCAGTGTCGACTTCCCCGACCCATTGGGCCCGATGACTGCGCACACATCACCGGCAGGGATCTCGAAATCGGATGTGTCCAATGCGACGACCGACCCATAGGTCACCCTCAGCCCTGCCGCCTCGACCACCGACGTCATGCGCACTCCACACAGGTTCCCTCGATCTCGAGGGCGTGGTCGCTGGGTGTGAACGAGGCCTGGGAGGCGATCTGGGCGACGAGGGCTCGAACGCTCTCCTCTTGGGAGGCCGGGATCTCGATGTCGGAGACCTGCCCGCAGTCGACGCACACCAAATGGTGGTGGTGGCCGGTGAGCCACTCGGCCAGCTCGTAGCGAGTCAGACCCTTGGCGCCGAGGTGATGGGCCACGACGCCGGCTTCCTCCAGCACCGACAACGTGCGATACAGCGACGACAACGGCACAGAATCGCCGACGACTTCCGACATTTCGGCTGCGGACATCGGACCAGCGGATCGGGCGAGGGCATTCACGACGGCTCGTCGCCCTTTCGTGTAACGGATGTCGTGATCCAGGAGGTGGATCTCTACCTGTCGGTCGAGAGTCGACTTGGTCAACACAGGCTCCAAATGGTTATCATTCTCATTGAGATGATAACCATTCTCATTTCTCTCTTCAAACCGAGAATCTGGTCGGTGCTCCTCGCCACCGTCCTCCTATTGACCGCATGCGGGGACGAAGACAGAGAATCAGACCGCCTCGCGGTGGTGACCACGTCTTCCATCTGGGGTGATGTCGTCGCCGAGATCGGTGGCGACGATGCAGAAGTCGAGGTCCTCATCCCCCGCAACGCCGACGCCCATGACTTCCAGGCCACCTCTCAACAGGCAGCAAGGCTTCTCGAGGCAGACCTCGTGGTAGTCAACGGCCTCGGGCTGGAAGAGGGCCTGCAAGACGTGCTGGACAGCGCCGAAGGCGACGGTGCCAACGTGCTCCACCTGGCTCCATTGCTCGACCCGATTCCCTTCTCCGCCGACGATCGAGGCGACCTGGACCCGCATGTGTGGTTCGACCCTCAGCGGGTGGCCGTCGCTGCCGAGCTGATCGCCCGCGAGCTCGACGCGGTGGACGATTCGATCGACTGGGTATCCCGTGCCCGCACTTACGCGGATGAGCTCGCCACCACCGAGGAGGAGATGCGAAGGCTGCTTTCGGCGGTGCCCGATGACAGACGCAAGCTGGTCACCAACCATCAGGCCCTGGGATATCTCGCCGAACGCTTCGAATTCGAGATCGTGGGTGTGGTCATTCCGGGAGGCTCGACCCTCAGTGATCCCAGCTCGGCCGAGCTAGCCGAGCTGGTGCGGACCATCGAGGTCGAAGGCATCGATGTGATCTTCACCGAGACGTCCTTGCCGAGCCGGCTTGCCGAGGCCGTCGCCGAGGAGGTGGGCCGGGAGATCGAGATAGTCACCCTCTATACCGAGTCGTTGGACGATCCGGGCACTACGGCCGGCACATTGGTGGGCATGATGGTCGAGAACGCAAGGCGGATCAGCGACGCCCTCGGGTGATAGCTTCGTGATGGTGGACTGGCTCCTCGACCCGTTCCAGCTCGGCTTCCAACAGCGGGCCCTCGTCGCGGGCGTTCTGGCCGCCATTGCACTGGCCCTGGTGGGCACCTGGGTTGTGATCCGGGGAATGTCGTTTCTCGGGGATGCCCTGGTCCATGGAGTGGTTCCCGGCATTGCCGTTGCGATCCTCTTCGACTTCAACGTGCTCCTCGGCGCCATTGCGGCTGCGGGTGTGATGCTGGCCGGCATCAACCTGGTGCATCGCCAGACGACTTTCTCCGAGGACACGTCGATCGGCTTGCTCTTCGTGGGCATGCTCGGCTTGGGGGTGATCCTGATCTCTCGAACCGACTCGTACACCGGAAGCCTCACTGCCATCCTCTTCGGCGACGCCCTGGGTGTGACCTCGGGCGACATCGTCATGCTCCTAGTTCTGCTCGTGGTGACGTTGACGGCGACTCTCGCGCTGTTCCGACCGTTCCTGGCCCTGTCGTTCAACGAGCAGAAGGCCGAATTGCTCGGGCTGCGGCCCCGACTGGCTCACATCGCTCTCCTGGCACTGATCACCATCGCGATAATCGGCTCGTTCCAGACGGTGGGCACCTTGCTCGTGTTCGGTCTGCTGGTGGGGCCGCCGGCTACGGCGGCGCTCCTGGTGCGGAGAGTCCCGGCGATGATGATGGTGGCCGCGATCATCGGTGTCATCAGCGTGGCCTTGGGACTGATGATCAGCTACCACGCCGACACCTCGGGATCGGCGACCATGGCGGTCGTCCCCATCGCGCTGTTCTTCATCACTCTCGCCATCAGGGGAACCGGCGCTCGGCAGGTATCGGCCCCTGTCTCAGGCTGACCCATCTGGTCGCCGAATGCGTGCATGCCGACCTCCGGCAGGGACTGTCACTCCTATGGGGATTGGCTGGCTGATGGCTGGGTGGAGCCGGACCGTGATTTCCTGCCCGGCAGGTCAACTAATAACCAGCCTGATCCTCAGCGGCCAAAGACTCGCGGGCTCTCCCCCGACGAGAATCCAACCGCAACACCCTGCGTACCGAACATATGTTCGATACCGCCAATGCCCAG
>DASUUP010000146.1:0-9313 GCA_036373995.1 Acidimicrobiia bacterium | reverse complement strand
CCCTTCCCAACCGGGTCGTGGTGTCACCGATGGACCAGTACTCGGCCGTGAATGGCGCCCCCACCGACTGGCACCTGGTCCATCTGGGGAGTCGCGCAATAGGGGGTGCCGGCCTGGTGATGACCGAAATGACGTGCGTATCCCCCGAGGGCCGCATCTCGCCCGGTGATGCCGGGCTGTGGAACGATGCCCAGACCCGGGCCTGGGGAGACATCGTCGAATTCGTCCACGAGCACTCGGAGGCCAGGATCGGGCTTCAGGTCGGCCACTCCGGGCGCAAAGGAGCGACGAAGCTGATGTGGGAGGGTGACAACGTCCCGCTGGAGGAAGGGGAGTGGGACATCATCTCCGCCTCTCCGATCAAGTATCGGCCCGACAGCCAGGTTCCCAGGGAGGCGAGCAACGACGACCTGGCCGTCATCAAAGAACAGCATGTCGAGGCGGCGCGAAGGGGAGACGCCATCGACTTCGACTGGCTCGAGCTCCACTTCGCTCACGGCTACTTCGTCTCCAGCTTCCTCAGCCCGCTGACCAACCAGCGCTCCGACGAATTCGGAGGGAGCCTCGAGAACCGCATGCGCTATCCGCTGGAAGTGTTCGACGCGGTGCGTGAGGTGTGGCCGGAGCACAAGCCAATGTCTGTGCGCTTCTCGGCGACCGACTGGGTCGTGGGCGGGTTCGAAGGCGACGACGCCGTCGTCTTCGCCCGTCGCCTGAAGGAACACGGCTGTGACCTCATAGACGTCTCCACCGGTCAAACGACCATCCACGCCCGGCCCGAGTACGGGCGGCTATATCAGACACCGTTCAGTGACCGGATCCGGCACGAGGCCGGCATCTCCACGATGACCGTTGGGGCGGTGTCGTCCATCGACGACATCCACAACATCCTCGTCGCCGGTCGGGCCGATCTGGTGGTCATGGCCCGCCCTCACCTGGTCGACCCCTACTGGACCCTGAACGCGGCGATCGACTTGGGCTACACGGCCCATCACTTCCCCAGCCAATACCTTTCGGGATTGGGGGCGCGGCGCCGCGAGCAGGATCCGGTGGCCCCTGACGTGTTCCGCACCCCGTAGAAGCGTTCGTCGAATACGGAGGGGTCAGAGGGCGAGCACGCCCTGGATGGCCTCCATGCGGGCCACCCGATCGCGGGAGACCGGTGAGGTCCCGTCCACCAGCGCCTCCGTCTCTTCGAGCACGTCGGGTATGTCGAACAGCCTGATCCAGTCGTCCGTGGTGGGCTTGCCCAGGTCGATGCCGATGTTCCATCCGGTCATCACGTCACTCTCACCGTCGAGGGCGGACTCCACGGCGACACGGCCAAAGCGACCAGCCAGGAGACGGTCGCGGAAGGAGGCATTGCCGCCTCGGACGACGTGCCCGAGCACGGCGCTCCTGATCTCGTACTCCGCAGGCGCGCTGCTGAAGCGTCGGGTCACCTCTTCGACTATCTCGTGCGTCGGCACGGGCACGCCTTCGGCCTTGATGATGAGGACTCTTGTCTTGTCGCGGGCGGCGTCGAAACTGGTCTCGATACACCTCACGACGGAGTCGATCACCTCCTCGCGGGTATGAGGCTTCTCGGGCATGAGGACGGCGTCGGCGGCGGTCGCCACCGCAGCGGCCATCGCCAGATAGCCGGATTGACGCCCCATCACCTCCACTATGAACGCCCGATGATGAGAACGTGCCGTGTCCGAGATGTTGTCACACGCCTCGACGATGGTGTTGAGTGCGCTGTCAACACCCAGAGCCTCCCGGGTGAGGCCGATGTCGTTGTCGATCGAGGCCGGGATCCCGACGATGGGCACAAGGGTCTCCTGAGCGAGAGCATGGATTCCGGCCATCGAGCCGTTGCCTCCGATGACGATGACGGCAGTGATCTCGTACTCGGCGAGTTGCTGCGCCGCGGCCACCCTCGATCCACGGTCGTAGAATCGCTTGCTCCGACTCGACCCGAGGATCGTTCCGCCCTGGCCACCCTCGCTCTCCACCTCGTGGAGCGGCGCCGGGTTACCTGAGCGATTTCGGCGGATCAGGGGACGAAAGGACCCATCGATCAGCCCGTCGTAGCCGTTCTCGACCCCCCATGTGGGCACACCATGCGAGGCGGCCACCTTGGTCACCGCTCGGATGGCGGCGTTCATGCCGGGGGCGTCGCCACCCGACGTGAGAACAGCGAGGCCAGTCATAGGGGAACGGTAACCCCTGGCACCGGGTTCGCCGTCATTCCTCGCCGGCCTCGGACATCAGCTGATGGATCTTGCGGAGGGTGTTGACGTTGCGGGCGGTGAGATGCCTGTACAGGTCCGATCCGATCACCTTGCCGCGGCCACTGCGCGTCAGCTGGGCGCCGTCGGCGCGCCACACCACCGCGCCATCTACATAGAAGACTTCGTCGATGCCGTCCTTGATTGTGAGCTGGGAGACGACTTCGGGAGAGTCGTAGTCCTCCCAGAGGAACCAGACGTCGGTCCGTTCCGTCTTGTCGTTGACCCAGTGGTCGGGGATGGCTCCGACGACCGCCTCGATGGCCTGGTGACTGCGCAGGAGCACCTTGACGTGGAATCCGAACTCCTCTTCGATGGCCTTCTCGAGGATCGGCACGAGATCGGGGATCGGGCGGTCGTCGGTGAAGATGACGTTGCCTGAGTTGATGTAGGTGCGGACGTTCTCGGCGCCGACACTCTCGAACGTGTCTTTGAGGCGGCCCATGTCGACCTTCTTGTTCCCGCCGACATTTATGCCCCGCAACAGGGCCACATAGATCATGCAATCACCTCGAATGCCAAGCTAGGGCTCACATTCTTGTCGTTGCAACCGAGCTAACATTGCCCGAGCCGGCGTGGTGCCGCGCGGTCAGCCGTTGGGGGGCCATTGGGAACTTCGGATGGTGCCGAATCTATGAAGCCGGTGATCAGCGCACCTGATCACCGTCTCCGCGTTTTCGTCTCCTCGACCCTCTCCGATTTGTCCGAGGAGCGTGCCGCCGTCCGGTCCGCCATCTCCACCGTCAGGCTCACGCCCGTGATGCACGAGCTCGGGGCCGGTTCTCACCCTCCTACCGATGTGCTCCGGCAATACCTGGACCAGTCCGACGTCTTCATCGGCATCTACTGGAAGTTCTACGGGTGGATCCCTCCAGGTGCCACCGTCTCCGGAATCGCCGAGGAGCTCTCTCACGCCGCGGGGAAACCGAGACTGGTGTACGTCAAGGAGCCGGCACCGGGTCGGCACCCGGCGCTCCAGGAGATGCTGGACCAGATTGTGGCGAACGGAACCGTGATCTCTCGCACCTTCGCCACGGCCGACGAGCTGGGCGCTCTGGTCATGGACGACCTCGCCGCGGTCATCACGGAGCGCTTCCACGCCGCCGACCAGCCCTCTGACCTATCTTCGGGCACGCTCACCTTCTTCTTTGCCGACCTCGAGGGATCGACCGGCATGTTGCAGCGTCTCGGCGATGGCTACCACAGCCTGCTCGGCTCATATCACCGAATCGTCAACCGCGCCGTTTGGCAACATCGTGGGCACGTGGTGACCACCGAAGGTGACGGTTTCTTCTGTGTCTTCGCCAAAGCCGAGAATGCGGTCCGTGCGGCACACGACATCCAGGTCGCCATGGCGGACGAGACCTGGCCATCGGAGGAGAGGCCCCGGTGTCGCATCGGCATCCACACCGGCACCGCCACGAGAACCATGGAGGGTTATGTCGGCATGGACGTCCACATCGCCGCCCGTGTCGGCGCAGCGGCACAGGGGGGCCAGATCATCGTCACGTCGGCGGCCGCCGATCTCGTTGGCGATAGTGCCTCCGCACGGGATTGGACCATTGTCGACCTGGGTCAGTACGAGCTGAGGGGCGTGTCGCGCAGCGAACGCTTGCATCGTGTCGACATGCCCGGCATCGAGGTGGTCCGAGAGGCGCCACGTGCGAGACCGAGGACGCCTTCGACGGTTCCGGCCACGCCGAAACGGATCATCGGGCGTGGTGGCGACATGCGAGGCGCCAGCGAGCTGCTTCTTCGCGACATGGCCCACCTGGTCACGTTGAGCGGTCCCGGAGGAACCGGCAAGACGCGGCTGGCGATCGAGATCGCCCGGACTCTCGAGGAGGAGTTCCCAGACGGGGTGGTCTTCGTAGATCTCTCTGCAGTTCGTGACCCGGAACGCTTCATGCCTGTCGTCGGCCGCGCCTTGGGCGTCCGGGAGTCGGCCGAGCGAACGATCGCGGCAGCGCTGGGCTCGGTCATCGGTGATGGACATCTCCTACTCGTGATCGACAATGTGGAGCAGCTACTTCCTGCCGTTTCTCATCAGGTGACGGAGTTGATCGAAGCGATGCCCAACATCAAGATCCTGGTCACGAGCAGATCACCGTTGCGAATCGCCTGGGAGCACGAATACCCGGTGCCTCCGCTAGAGCTCCCCACGCCCGGTGACGACGACTCGCGCGTCGACGAGACGGCGGCGGTGGCCCTGTTCGTGGAGCGGGCCATGTCGGCACGTCCCCTTTTCGAGCTCAACGAGGTGACGAGACCTGTCGTCATCGACCTGGTTCGTCGGCTCGATGGGCTTCCCCTCGCCATCGAGCTGGCCGCGGCGCGGTTGCGCATGTTCTCAGTGGAAGAACTCCTGCAGCGGCTGGACGACAGCCTGAGCATTCTCGATCGCGGCTCGGCGGACTCTCCGGAGCGGCATAGGACGTTGCGGGCGGCGATCGGGTGGAGTTACGAGCTGCTGACAGACGACGAGCGAGTCTTGTTCCGCCGTCTCGCAGTGTTCTCCGGGGGATGGACTCTGGACGGTGCGGTCGCCGTCTGTTGCGACGACGAGTTCGGCGAGTCCACGGTCCTCGATACCCTGGAGGAGCTCGTCGCCAAGTCGCTGGTCGTTTTCACCATCAACGAGGAGGGCCGGCCTCGATACCGGCTTCTCGAGACCCTCCGCGAGTTCTCCGTCGAACAGCTGCGTGACAGCGGCGAGGAGCAGAAGATCCGCCGTCGTCATCTCGACTGGCTGCAGACCGTGGCCGACCGGGTCCTAATCGTGTTGCCGACCCCAGAATTCCCGACGTTTCTGGACGACGTAGAACGAGAGCGGTTCAACATCCGCGAGGGTCTCGCCTGGGCGGTGCGCAACCAAATGGGCACCGAGCAGGCACTGCGGATCTGCGGAGCACTGCCTCTGTTCTGGGATACACGGGGCTTCGTCGCCGAAGGGCTCAGGTGGACTCGGGCTCTGGTGGCGATGACGACTGCGGAGGGCAACACAGTGGCTCGGGGGATGGCGCACTGCGCCATGGGCTGGCTCGAGATGCTGGCCGGAGAGGCTGAGGAATCCGAGTGGGCCCTGGCCACGGCCTCACAGATGTTCCGCGACATGGGAAACGACGAGTGGCTCGGGCGCGCTCTGTCGATGCGAGGGATGACCACCTACAACCGGGGGCTCCTCGACGAAGCAGAGGAGCAATTCAACGAGGCCATCGTCCTCTGTCGCCAGAATGGCCTCGATTGGCTCGCCGACGCCTGGTGCATCTACGGACTGGCTCACATCGCCTTGTCACGCGGTGATTTCGCCGCCGCGGAGCCGCTCCTGATGCACTGTTTCGAGTATTCGAAGTCCCACGGGCTTTCCTGGGGGGTTGGCCACACCCAACTGAGCCTCTCTGTGATGGCCTTCATGATGGGGGACTTGGAGCGGTCGGTGGAGCGGCTTCTCGAGAGCATCCGGGTCCGGGTCGAGCTGAGAGACAGCCGGGGCTTGTGTGACTGCATAGGGATGATGGCGCTTCAGGCGTCGGTGCGCGGCGAGCACGAGCTCGCCGCGACCCTCATCGGAGCCGCCGAGGTGGCCCGTGAAGCCTCTGGCGACCACCTCGTCCCCTGGCAGCAGCCTCTGCTCGAGCAGGCCATCATCTCGGCTCAAGCCGATCTCGGTGATGACTACGACGTCATCTTCATGGAGGGCCGGCGTCTCACTATGGCGGAATCGATTGCCCTCATCAGGGGGCGCTTCGAGATGGCCGACAGCGAGTCGGCGGGTATCAGCGCCTGACTCGAGGTCAGCCGGCGGCCGTGGCCGCGTCCGTCGACCGAACGGCGACCTGGTTGGGTGGCTCTATGCGGATGTTGTGCCGTGCGATTCGCCCGCCGCAATGACCGCAGTGGACCATCGCTTCGGCCTCGTGACCGCAGTCGACGTGTATCGCTCTCTGCCGGTCCGGATTCTCCGGTGGATTCCACCGCTCGCCGTACGCCCAGAGCGTCATGAGAACGTCGAAGAGGTCCTTGCCCTTCTCGGTGAGCCGGTACTCGTAGCGGACAGGGTTGTCCTGATAGGGGACTGCAGTCATCATCCCTGATTCGACGAGCCACTCCAGCCGGCTGACGAGGGTGTTCCGGGCGATCCCGAGGCTCTCGACGAACTGATCGAAGCGCCGGATTCCCTGAAAGGCATCTCTCAGCACGAGGACCGTCCACGAGTCGCGGACGACGTCAACCGTGTTGGCGACGGAACATTCCAGATGCGAGAACGAGGTTCGGGGCACATCCACATCCTAGTCAGTTTCGAGTTGCAATGCACTATGCAGATATGTAAGTTGCAGTTTGCAACTCACTGTTGCCCGATTCAGAAAGGAGCACGATGAGCAAGCTCGTCCGTCGCTATCGCAAAGACAACCTGAGCAAAGCCACCAAGCCCTTCAGGCCGGTGTTCTCCATAACCACCGATGATGTCCTGGGCGACCTGACCAACGTTCGGGCGTGAAGGTTCCTCTTCCCGTCCGGACAGTCCCAGCCCTCACCTTCAGGGCGTGGCTCACTCCGCCGCCCATCGGATCACGGACCCTCGCCCGCGACGAAGCGGCCACAGCCCGCCTCGAGCCCTTCCGGGTCGGCGACATCGCCGGATTCGAGCTGGGCTCGGGCCCTCTCGTGCTGGCGCTTCACGGCTGGGGCGGTCGTCCCGCACAGATGACCGCCCTGGCTCACGCACTCGCCGATGCCGGCTTCCGGGCGGTCGTGCCCCAGCTTCCCGGCCAGGCCGGCGGCGAGATGACCGACATCAAACAGGCCGCGGCCGCCTTGCGTCGGCTTATCGACCATGTCGGAGAGCCTGTCGGTGTCATCGGGCACTCCTTCGCCAGCATGGTCATGCGTCTGGCATTTCCCGATAGCGCACCCGAGTCCGTCGTCCTGCTCGCCCCGGCCCTGGACGTCAACCACGCTCTCGACGTCTTCGGGGACAAGCTTCGGCTCTTCCCCTGGGCCCGTCGCGGTGTCCGCAAGCGTCTCGAGGGATGGGACAGGTCGTTGTGGCCGGTCGTATCGAGTCTCTACCCGGAGCAAATGCCCGGAGCGGAGATCCTCATCGTCCACGATCCAGAAGACGAAGAGACCTCGTTCTCCCTGGCAGCCGAGTTGGCTGATGTCCGTCCGGGCACCGAGCTGATCCCGGCTCCGGACGCCGGCCACAACGGCATCCTCGTCGACGACTTCGCCCTCGACCGCGTGATTCGCTTTCTGACTAGGGAGTCTGTGCCTGGGTAACTAACTTCCTCGGTTCGCGAAGCCGGCGGGCCACCATGACCCAGCAATGGAAGACACACAAGTTCGGAGGGACAAGCCTCTCCGACGCCGACGCCTATCGGGCGGTGGGATCGATCCTCATCGGGGGCCAACCGCGCCAGGCCGTGGTGGTCTCGGCCGCTGCGGGCACAACCGACGGGCTCATCGACCTGGTCAGCCGTGCCGGCCGCCGGGACGTGTCATTCGACGAGCTGGCGGAGTCCCTGCGCCACCGACAAGGGGAATTGGCCGAGGACCTCCTCGAGTCGGCGGCAGCCGCTGACTTGATCGCCCACCTCGACAAGGAGTTCGCCGACATCGCCGACGTTCTGCGGGCGACCCGGGTGATGGGAACTGCGGTCGACCACGCCATCGGGGCCGTCGCCGGGTTTGGGGAGGTGTGGTCCGCTCGATTGCTCGCTGCCTACCTGCAACAGCATGGATCCGATGCCGCCTGGCTAGATGCCCGCGAGGTGCTCGTAGTCCACCCTGCAGAGCCCTCCCCGGCCGTCGACTGGGAGACGACCGGCGATCGCCTCCAGGCGTGGTTGGCCGAGCACCCACATGAGATCGTGGTGATCACGGGGTTCATCGCGTCCGACCCCTCGGGAGCCGCCACCACTTTGGGCCGAAACGGCAGCGACTACTCGGCGGCGATCTTCGCAGCCCTGCTGAAGGCCACCGAGCTCGTGATATGGACCGACGTCGACGGTGTCATGAGCGCCGACCCGCGGCTGGTGCCACAGGCGGAGGTCCTCGAGCAACTCTCGTATGACGAGGCGATGGAGCTGGCCTATTTCGGGGCCAAGGTGATCCATCCGGCGACGATGACTCCGGCCATACGCAACGGCATACCGGTGACGATTCGCAACACGTTCAATCCTGAAGCACCGGGGTCCCGAATCTCTCCTGAGACCTCGACCGATGTCCCCGTGAAGGGGTTCGCCTCCATCGGTGACATGGCTCTCGTCAACCTGGAGGGCACCGCCATGATCGGTGTGCCCGGCATCTCCGAGAGACTGTTCGGATCGCTGCGGGCTGCCGGCGTCTCTGTGGTGATGATCTCGCAGGGGAGCTCGGAGCACTCCATCTGTTTCGCGGTTCCCGAGTCCCAGGCCGACCGGGCCCGGGCCGCGGTCGAGACCGCTTTCGCAGCTGAGAGCAGACGCGGCCTGTTTCAGGACCTGGAGGTGACGAGGGGCGTGACGATCCTCGCCGCGGTGGGTGACGGGATGTCGGGCACCCCCGGCATCGCGGCGAGGCTGTTCGGCTCATTGGTGCGGGTCGGTGTCAACGTGCGGGCGATCGCCCAGGGCTCATCGGAGCGGAACATCTCGGTGGTGATCGACTCGAACGATGCGATCAGAGCGCTCCGGGCGGTTCACTCAGGCTTCTATCTGTCCCGGCAGACTCTGTCGATCGGCGTGATAGGCCACGGGCACGTCGGCGGCACTCTCCTCGATCAGATGGCCGAGCGACTCGGCTGGCTCGTCGACGAGTTCGGGGTCGATCTCAGAGTGCGTGCAATCGCCGGCAGTGAGACGATGCTCCTCGACGAACATCGGATCGACCTCGGGTCGTGGAGAGAACGACTCGATGCGGGTGGGGCGAGCACCCACTCCACAGATCTCGACATGCTCGCCGACTACATACACACCGAGTCGGTGCCACATGCGGCCATCATCGACTGCACGGCCAGTGGCGACGTGGCGATGCGCTATGCGGACTGGCTGGCCAAGGGG
>DASUUP010000145.1:0-2306 GCA_036373995.1 Acidimicrobiia bacterium | reverse complement strand
ATGCTCGAACTGGAATGCAGGGTGATGCTCCACGAGGGCGAACGTGGTCCCGCTCACGTTGACTTCACCGGCCGCACCAGCGGCCTCCAACCGGGAGGCAATGTTGACTGTGTCACCCCACACGTCGTACTGAAACTTCGTATCTCCGACCACGCCGGCCACGACTGGCCCGGAATGGACGCCGATCCGCATCTCGAATGCCGGCTTTCCCGATGTCCGGTTGGCGGTGACGTGGCGGGCCATGAACCCCTGCATCTGCAGAGCGGCTCGAAGCACGTTCGAAGGCGACGACCCTTCGCCCAGGGCCAATCCGGAAACAGCCATATATGCGTCCCCGATGGTCTTGATCTTCTCCAGTCCGTGGTCCCGCATGATGGCGTCGAAGGCGTAGAAACAGGTGTTCAGCTCCTCGACGAGGGCGGTAGGGGTCATATCCGAGCTGATCTCGGTGAAGTTCTGGAAGTCGCTGAACAGGACGGTCACCTCGTCGAACTCCCTGGCTTGGGCTTGACCGGTGGCTTTCAGCTCTTCTGCCACCTCTTCGGGAAGGATGTTGAGAAGCAAGGCCTGAGTCTTCTCCCTCTCCTCCTCGACCTGGTGGAGCGCAGTCTGCGCAACGGCGTCGAAGTCGCGAACTATGAGAAAGACGATGACCACCAGGCCGAGGAAGGCGGCGAGCTTGAAAGCAGCGTCGACGTCGGCATCGAAAGTCAACGGGAAGTCCACACCCGCCAGCTCCGCGATGCCCAAGATCAAGACCTCGGCGACGACCACGAGAAACCAGATCAGACCCGCCCTGGCCCCGATGAGCATGAGACCCAGCATCGGGATGATGGCGACGTAGGGGCTGGTGATCGACGTGGACAATCCTCCGCTCGTGCTGGTGATCAGGACGGTGTCGAGAAAGATGATCCCGATGTAGACGTTGGCGACCACTGTCCGGCTCATCCCCCTCTCGACGAGAAAAGGCAACGCTGCCATCGCGAGCCCACTCGCCGCCATCGCGTAGACGCCAACCGGGAAGCCCACCACGATCGAGACCCCGCAGTAGATGAGGGCGAGTGCGCCGGTCAGGAAACAGACGAAGACCAGGTTTCGGTGCTTTTTGAGCTCATCGGTCGACGGGGCGCCTTCCGGCGGGAGGAACCGGTCCTCCCAGTGCTCAAGCCGGGGCTGCATCCTGCACCGATGGGGTCGGGCCTTGTAGAGGAGGCCCAGGTAGTAGATGTCGAGTAGGGCAACTGCCACATAGAGGCTGGTCAGCGCATCGTTCTCGGGATACTTGGTGTAGAACATCACTGCGATGATTCCGGTGCCGAGGAACTTGCACCAGCCGATCAGCTTCGAGCTGGGCTCCGAGGTGGGGACGAAGAACAGGTAGATGAACGCGGCGCTCATCACCAGATTGATGATGAACGAGTTGAGGGGCGCCATCGGCAGGTCGTACTGGAGGATGAAGGTGCATTGGACCAGGAAGAGGAGCGGGATCCAGCCGGCCATCAGTAGTCGGAACCGATTCCTCAGATACGGTGTCCTCACCTGTTTGTGCCCGTATCGGAACAGGCCGATCACGATGAATGCGTCGAGGACCATCCACGCCCAGTAGGCAATGACCAAGACCGACCCCATGTCGGGCACGAAGAAGATCGAGGTCGTGATCTCGGTGCCGAAATTGAGTGTCACCGCCATGAAGGGGATGGCAAGTTCGCGGACCGTGACCAGCCGGCGGATCGTGATGACGTAAACGACGATCCAAAAGACGGCTCCTACGGTGAACATCCCGATCTGCAGCGTGGTGTACGCCTCCGTGTTGAACCACGGTCCCGGGTCGCGCAGGTACTCCCAGATGGTCACTTGTCGCGTCTCGCTCCTGGAGTGATGACGTTGAGCAACGATCTGATGGCGAGGATTGCTGTGAAGGCGAGGCTCCAGGGTGCGATGAAGAGGCGCATCGCCCATGGGATCCGCGCGCTCCACGCCTGACCCACTGCGAACCGGCGTTTGTCCAACCACTTGAACGGCGCGAAGAACAAAGGCTCGCTCAGCTGCCATACCTTGCACAAAGGACGGTCGGATCGGTCGGCGGCGAGGATCCCGTTCACTGCCCTTCGCGCCGCCTCGTTGGCAGCCTCCATGGTCGCCAAGTCGGTATTGGTGCGGACATAGTCGCCGGCCAGGAACAGATTGGGGATCCGGGTGACGGCTTCGGGACGCAAGGCCCAACTGTTCACGGTGTTGACCAGGAGGGGCTCCATGTCGTCGTCCCGTCTCTCGGCAGGGTTCCAGCGGATGTCGCGGTCGAGGTA
>DASUUP010000144.1:0-9417 GCA_036373995.1 Acidimicrobiia bacterium | reverse complement strand
GTCGGACTGGTGAGCGCCAGAACCGATGGCCGGCGACGGTTGTACCGGCTGGAGGCGTCTGCGCTTCGTCCCATCCACGACTGGGTGAGCGAGTTCGAGCGACTCTGGAACGAGCGTTTCGACAGGCTCGACGCCTATCTCGATGAGGTACACCGAAAGGAGAATCAATGAGGACGTACATCGATCGCACTGGATCGGCAGAGATCACTCTGCCGTCCGGCACCGAGATTCGGATCGAGAGGAAGTTCGATGCGCCGGCGGAGCTGGTGTTCGACGTCTGGACGAGGGCCGAGCACGTCCGCAACTGGTGGGGCTACCCCGAGCACGAGATGACCGACTGCTCGATCGATCTGCGTGTCGGCGGGAGTTACCGATTTGCCGCTCAAGTCCCCGATTTCGGTGAAGTCGCCTTCCACGGCGTATACAAAGAGATCGACCGGCCCAACCGGCTGGTGGCGACCGAGATCTATGAAGCCTTCCCGGACACCGAGGCCGTCAACACCCTCACCCTCGCGGAGGGCGATGGCGTGACGACGATGACCATCGTCTCGACCTACCCGGACCAGAAGACCAGAGACGCGGTCATGGAGTCCGGTATGGAGCACGGCCTCCAGGTCAGCCTCGATCGCGCCGAGGCCATCCTCCTCTCGTTGCAGGAGGACGAGGACGAGTCCTGATGGTCGACATGAGGTTGGAGGTCGTGGTCCTCCCGGTCTCAGACGTCGACCGAGCCAAGGCTTTCTACGAGCAGCTCGGGTTCCACCTCGACGTCGATCACCAGGTGGGTGACGAGTTCCGGGTGGTGCAGTTCACGCCGCCCGGCTCCAAGTGCTCCATCACCTTCGGGGTCGGGCTCGGGGAGACGGCGGCATCTCCAATCAAGGGCATCCATCTCTGTGTGGCCGACATCGAAGAAGCGGTGGCCGATCTCGCCGAGCGCGGCATCGAGGTGGCGCCGATCCGTCACATGGGCCCCAATGGCTGGGAGGACGGTCCCGACCCGGAGCGTCGCAAGTACGGGAGCTACTCGTTCTTCAACGACCCCGACGACAACGGCTGGGTCATCCAGGAGGTGGGTGTTGCCACCTCACGGGAGGAACGGCACGGGGCCTGAGTCGTTGTTCGAGTCCATGTCGGCCGGGCGAGACCAGCGGCTCGCCCTCAGCAGGTGACCTCGAGACTCACGTCGAGTACCTCCCCGCCGGAAGTCATGTCGCCCGTGTAGCTGAATCCGTCACTCCGGATCTCGTCGGCCGCACCCCCACCGGTGCCCTCGTACTCACCACCGTCGAGGAAGGCGCTGAAGTTGATGATGTCATCGCCAGTGTCGATGAAGGAGAACCAGTCGCCCCCCGGCCTGTCTTCGGTCTGCTGGAAGCCAACCCAGACCGGAACATTCCCCCCTATGTCACACATCGTCCAGTCGTTCTTCTCCCATGTGTAGGTGGTGCCGTTGAGTATCAGGGTCGCTTTGGCGGAGTCGGAGACACCGGCACCCGGCTCGAAAGCTTCATCGCCGGTGTCGGCCAGATCGCCGACGTCGGGGACGGCCCCGCAAGCCGACAGCGCCACCGCCACAACCGCCAGTACCGCCACCCTTCTCACTGTCGTCTGCCTTCTTCAACCGAAAGACGTGACCTACCTGCAGACCATTTCGAGTGTATCTGTCCCGGTGCCATGTCAACGCCGCCTTGAATCCGGATCACGAGGGTGGCCGTCGCCGTGGCCCGCGATGGCGCAGTTTTCTGCATCACTTGTCCGCTTCCGGTTCGCTCGATTCGACGAGAGGAGTGTTTGACCTTCCACTTGATACGAAAATACGTCTGAGTGGCACGGACCCCACTACTCATTCGAGATGCTGCGATTACTCATTGCTGGTGCTCGCACGACCGGCCCGACGCAAAAGAACAGCCAACTCGTCACGGCCGCCAATACCTAGCTTCCGATAGACAGAGCGCAGGTGATTGTCGACGGTTCTCACCGAGATGAAGCGAGCCTCTCCGATCTGTGAGGAGCTGAGCCCTCGAGCAGCGTCAGTCGCCACTTCTGCCTCTCTCGCAGTCACCAGCCGGGGTCGGTCTCGAAGGGCCGGGGTGTCGGATCCCTCACAAGATGACTCAGACACGGCAGACAACAGCACCCAGAGCGCCGCCTTGGCCTCCTCCTCTCCCCTAAGCATGGCCGCGTGCGACCATGCTTCCGCGCCGAGGAGAGCCGCACCCATCCCTACAAAGGTGGCCGCAACAGCGGCGAGACCATCGGCATCGGAGGCGACCTGGGCCTCAGCATGCTCGCGCATGTTCTCGACGAGGTCGGCGCCATTCATGACCGGAAGCTGACGCAGGTCCTCCAGCACCAGGTCGGCACGGCCAAGGCGAACTACATCGTGAAGACAGAACGCCCCCCACACGAAGTGCTCGTGAGCGATGGCGTGCCTGCCTCCTGAGATGAGGACGTCGAGCGCGTTCTCGAGCGCACCGTCGGCGACCGCTGCCCATGCGGTTCCCCGGTCAACCCAAACCGTCAGGCGCGGAGCTCGCGAAGGAAGCCTGAGATTCTTCAGGGGATCGCCGGCTTCGGCCAGACCCTGAAGACCAAGCTCGAGCGCCAGCAAGCCCCGAGTCTGAACCTCCAAACCAAAAGGGTCGGCGTCGGCATAGAGTTCCAGAGCCATGCGAGCCGCCTCCACCGCCTGCTGATGCCGGGCCAGGAGATCGAGCGTCAGGCCGAGCGCCGAAAGCCACGTCGACCGCATCGCCGCCCCGAATTCGTCGTGGTTCAGGCGTGCCTTGGCCAGGTCGAGCGCTTCGGTGAGTCTCCCGGCGTTCAGAAGACTCTGCATGTGCATGATTTCGATTTGATCACGAGCAAACGGAAGTTTCTCTCGCACCTGGCTGGCGAGTTGGGCTGCCTCTTCGATGATCGCGTCGAGACTGGCGCAGTCACCCGTCATCGCCTGGGCGACTGTCAGCGTCGCGTAGGCAGATGTCCTGGCCAGGTCGGACGATCCGTGGTTACCGAGCACCGCCTCCGAGGCGGCGATGGCGTCGACGAAGTCGCCCTCGATCGCCGAGATCATGGCTCGCTCGTTGTTGAGCCGAGACCGAAGCTGGTCGTCGACTATCGACGTCGTCGCCTCGCTGAGCAGCCGGCGGGCTTCCGATATCCGACCGAGGCCGAACGCCAGGTTTTGTGCTCTCACGGATGCCGTCTCGCCGATGAGATCTTCGTCGGCGGGATTGCGCCCACCGAGCACCTCCTCGGCCTCGACGAAACGCTGCTGGTAGCTGAGGGCACGGCCCAGTAACAGTGCAGCGCGATCGCCCTCGGTGCCCACCGCTCCCACCAGCTCCTCGGCCAAGCCCGGGTCGTGTCGAACCAAGGCCTCCGCGGCCCCCGCCAAAGCCAGCTCATCATCCAACAGATCTCCCGAGTCACGCTGCCAGACGGCGACACGGAGCGGGTCCGATATGTGCGATGCCGCAAGGCTGGCCTCGACGAGCCGTCGGTGGGTGGAGCGGAGACGTCCTGGATCGAGATTCGATTGCAGAATCTCCCCATACAGCGGATGGGAAGGGATGATCGCCGGTCTGCCGCCTACCTCCTCGATCAACGAAATGAGACCTCTCGAGTCGAGGTCAGGCAGCGCATCAGAGAGCATGGAGCCAAATATGTCGCTGGGGAGGGGGGCGCCGACGGCGACGAGCTCCATCGCCGAACGCAAATCTTCGGGTAGGGCGTTGAGCCGGGAGGCGACGAGATCGCCGAGTCGGGCGGACTCGGCCAGGGGCCCGAGCCGCTTCCAGGCACCGTCCTCGCCTCGGGTGAGCGCTCGGCCGATCGCTCCCTCGATCAGCTCGTGGAGAACGAGGGGATTGCCCTCTGCCAGACGCCACAGCTCCTCCTCGAGATCATCGCCGATGGGTCCGAGCCGGGCCTCGGCCACGGAACGGGAGGTCTCTCGATCCAGTGGATCGAGATCGATCCGCTCGATGACACCGTTGGTCCACAGGTCGACGAGATCTGACGCCATCGGCTCGCCACTGCGGGCGGTGAGGCCGATGGTGGCCGCTCCGGACGACGCAACGCTGATCACAAACGCCAGAGACTCCTGATCGAGGAGATGGGCGTCGTCGACAGCCAGTATGAGCCCACGCTGCGATCGTCTTCGATGGAGCGCATCGAGGGCCTCGCGGAGCATCACGAGACGGTCCTGGGTCGGGACGCCAGGGAGCAGTTCGACGAAAGGAGCGAAGGGAATCACCTTGGTCGACCCGGCGGCGACCGCACGGACCAGCGACATGCCACTCCGCTCAACCCGATCACCCAGTTCGTGAAGAAGTCGACTCTTGCCCACCCCGGCCGTGCCCAGGAGTGCAACGCCCGTACCGGACTCGACCAGCCCCACGGCATGGTCCAGATCGGGCTCGCGCCCAATCAGAGGCCATTCCACGTGATGAACCTACGTGCCAAGAGCCGACTCGGGTCGGGAAAACAGGACCCTTCTCGTCCAGTCCTCCCCGCTTGATCGACCCGTACGAGTCACGACCTCATTCGATTGGCCGGCCAGGCTCTCGACACGATCTACCTCCTGTCCCTGTACGAGCGGAACGTGGCCACGCTGCCGCTACCGGATCCTTTCCCCGGGGCTAGGGACATTTAGGTCCTATAGACAAGCGAGGACTTAGCTTCAGCGGCGTGAAGCTGCTGCTGTTGGCCCTCCTGGTCCTGGCTGGTTGCGCGACGAACGGCGCCGACCCCACAAGGCCCTCCATCGACGGAACCGTCGCATCGACGGTCGCAAGCGACTCGACTACACCCACTCCGCCTTCCTTTGGAAGCGCACCGGTGCCTCCCGACGTTCCGCCCACAGCCGAGGTCGAGGCAGCCGTCGATCGTCTCCTGACCGGCGTCTACACGTCCGAATGGGAAATAGAGGCCATCGCCGACCTCGCCGACCTCGGCGACGTTCGCACGGGATGGGTTCTGGCCGATCTGATGCGCTTCTATCAATCCGGTTCTGCGGACGAGGAGCTGGTCTTCGCCTTCTCTCGACTGACAGGTGCCGATCAGGACCCGGGCGAGGTCTCCTTCGTTTGGGCCATGAACCATCTCATCGCCTGGGATCTGCCGGCTTGGGACGGTTACCCCGATGCGAAGAAGGCGCTGTACACCCCGGTGGAGGATCTCTGGCAACAGTTCTTCGACGAGGACGTCAAGGTGGACTGGCGTCTGGTCACCTGGGGTGGCGTCCTCGCCGACGAGAGATCCCTGGGGGAGAACTCTCCCTGCAACTGCATACCCGCCCTCGACCACCCGGAGACGACCGACGCCGGTGGTGGGGACTGGTACGCCGACGATCGAATCGTCTTTGGCGTCGTGGTCAACGACCAGGCCATCGCTCTACCAAAGCATCAGATGGAGGTCCACGAAATGGTGAATCTCACGGTGGGAGGGCGGGAGTTGGGGATTCCGTACTGCACCCTGTGCGCGTCGGCCCAGGCCTACTACGTGGACGATGTCCCAGGAGTCGAACGGCTTGTGCTCAGGACATCGGGGTTGCTCAAGCGGTCCAACAAGCTGATGTACGACCTCACCACAGGCAGTGCAATCGACACATTCGCAGGGGAAGCCCTGACCGGTCCGCTCGCCGAGGATGGCGTAACACTCGAGCAGCTGTCGGTCGTTGCCTCCACTTGGGGTGTCTGGAAAGAGGCCCACCCCGACACGCTGATCCTCGCCCAGGACGGAGGCATCGGTCGCAGCTACGAAGACGACCCACTCGGTGGTCGCGACGATGATGGGCCGATCTTCCCTGTCGGACCGGTCGACCCTCGACTGCCGGTGCAGGAGCAAGTCGTCGGCGTGATCTCCCCCGACGGTACACCCGTGGCATTCCCGCTCAACACAACCATTGCAGCCCTGGCCGATGGGCCCATCGCATACGAGGGTCTGACCGTGCGTCTCGAAGACTCGATCAGTGTCTACGACTCATCCGGAGACGAGGTCGTCAGCCATGGGGCCTTCTGGTTCGCCTGGAGCCAATTCCACCCGGCCACGCTGGTCTGGGACGCGGTCGGATCCTGAGGTCAGGCCGCCATCCACTCCTTGGCCTGGTCGATCATGTGTCTCCACTCGCGAGCATCCGACTACACAGGTTCAGAGACCCTCAGCTCAGCTTGAGCTCGCCGTCCTCGATCATGACTTTGACCGAGTCCCCGTCGCCGTAGCCACCCTCGAGGATCGCAGTTGCGATCGGGTCGGCCAGGTCTTTCTGCAACACCCGCTTCAGAGGTCGGGCACCGTATACCGGGTCGTAACCCCGCTTCGCGAGGAGGTCGAGGGCATCGTCGGTGATGGCCAGGTCGATGCCACGAGCCTCCAGCCGTTGCCGGAGCGAGCCCATCTGTATCTCGACGATCTCCCGCAGGTCCTCGGGGCTGAGCTTGTCGAAGACGATCACGTCGTCGATGCGGTTGAGGAACTCGGGTCGGAACTCGTCGCGCACCGCTTTCATGACCCTGTCCCGCACCACTTCAGCGGGAAGATCAGGATCGATGAATTGCGAGCCCAGGTTCGACGTCATGATCATCACCACGTTGGTGAAGTCGACCGTTCGTCCATGGCCATCGGTGAGTCGTCCGTCATCCAGGACCTGGAGGAGCACGTTGAACACCTCGGGATGTGCCTTCTCGATCTCATCGAGCAGCACGACGGAATAGGGGCGACGTCGCACCACTTCGGTCAGTTGGCCGCCCTCGTCGTAGCCGACGTAGCCCGGAGGAGCGCCGATGAGCCTGCTCACCGAGTGTTTCTCCATGTACTCCGACATGTCGATGCGGACCATCGATCGCTCGTCGTCGAAGAGAAACTCGGCCAGGGCCCGAGCCAGCTCGGTCTTGCCGACACCGGTGGGCCCGAGGAACAAGAACGATCCGACTGGACGGTGCGGATCGGAGAGGCCGGCACGGCTGCGACGCACTGCATTGGACACCGCCTCGACGGCGTCGTCCTGACCGACGACCCTCTTGTGAAGTTGCTCCTCGAGATGGATCAGCTTCTCGGTCTCGCCCTCCATGAGCTTGGACAAGGGGATCCCGGTCCAGCGTGAGACGACCTCGGCAACGTCCTCGTCGGTGACCTCTTCGGACAGCATCGAGCCTTGCTCGTGGAGCTTGGCCAACTCGCGCTCCCGCTCGCCCAGCTGGGTGGTCAAGTCGTTGACGGTGCCGTATCGCAGCTCGGCAGCCTTGCCGAGGTCGCCGGCGCGCTCTGCGAGGTCGGCCTGGTTGCGAGCCTCTTCGATCCTGCCCTTGATGTCGCGAATCGCAGAGATGACCTCTTTCTCACGATCCCAGCGGGCGGTGAGGGCGTCGATCTCCTCGGTCAGGTCGGCGATCTCCTGATTCACACCTTCGAGACGCTCCCTGGACACCTTGTCCTTCTCCTTCTTGAGGGCCTCTCGCTCGATCTCGAGCTGGATCCTGCGACGGGTCAGCTCATCGATCTCTTCGGGCATGGAGTCGATCTCGATACGGAGCCGGGAAGCCGACTCGTCGATGAGGTCGATCGCCTTGTCAGGGAGAAATCGTGCCGTGATGTAGCGATCGGAGAGAACGGCCGCAGCGACCAGGGCGGAGTCGGTGATGCGGACACCGTGGTGCACCTCATAGCGCTCCTTGAGACCGCGCAGGATGCCGATGGCCTCCTCGACCGTCGGCGGCTCGACGAGCACCGGCTGGAATCTCCGCTCCAGGGCGGCGTCCTTCTCGATGTGCTTGCGGTACTCGTCCAGTGTGGTGGCACCGATGAGCCGGAGCTCGCCGCGAGCCAGCATGGGCTTGAGCATGTTGGAGGCATCCATGGCCCCTTCCGCGGCACCCGCTCCCACCAAGGTGTGGAGCTCGTCGAGGAAAGTGATGATCTCGCCTTCCGACTGTTTGATCTCGTCGAGCACGGCCTTGAGCCGCTCCTCGAACTCTCCGCGATACTTGGCACCGGCGAGCATCGATCCCAGGTCGAGTGCCACGATCCGCTTCGTCTTCAGACCCTCGGGGACGTCGCCGTCGGCGATGCGACGGGCCAGACCCTCGACGATCGCGGTCTTACCGACGCCGGGCTCACCGATGAGCACCGGGTTGTTCTTCGTGCGTCGGGAGAGCACCTGGATGACACGCCGAATCTCGTCGTCGCGTCCAATGACAGGGTCCAGCTTGCCCTGCCTGGCGATGGAGGTGAGGTCTCGGCCGTACTGTTCCAAGGCATTGATGGTCGACTCCGGGTCGTCTGTCGTCACCCGGCGGCCACCGCGGATGTCTTCGATGGCGGCGCGAATCGCCCCCTCATCCAAGCCCAGGGTTCCACCGAGCGCGAGGACGAGGTGCTCGACGGAGAGGTAGTCGTCCTTCATCTTCGCTCGTTCCCGGTCGGCCTCGGTCAGAGCGCGAGTCAGTTCTTTCGACGTGGTGACTTCTGCATCCCCGTAGACATGGGGCTGGCTGTCGAGACGTGACTCCAGTGTCCGTCGCATGTCGAGCGCCGACACCCCGACACGGTCGAGCAATGGGTAGACGATGCCGTCCTGCTGAGCCAGGAGGGCGAGACCGAGATGCTCTGGCATCACCGAGGCGTGGTTGTGGTCACGGGCCAGATTCGTCGCGGTGACCAGGGCTTCTCTTGTCCTTGCTGTCAGTTTCTCGGGATTCATGTGGAGAATATTGTAGAAGAAAACTTGAGTGCTGTCATATCAACTTCGAGCAGGACTCGGTTATTCCCCGTCGTTGCCATGCTCTATTGACTTCCTGGCAGTGTCGAGTAGTATGTACTGCATGGTACCTAAAGGTGCTAGACAGGGTCACACGACCCAGTTGCTCCACGGAGTGCTCGCCATGTGTCTACTTTCAATAATCGAAGAGGAGGCCTCGTATGGGTACGAAATGGTCAGCAAGCTGAGAGACCGGGGTCTCGACCTGGCGAGCGAGGGCTCGATATACCCCCTCCTCTCCCGGCTTCAGAAGCAGGGTTTGATCGAGGGCTATCTGGTCCAGAGCTCGGAGGGCCCTGCCCGGAAGTACTACCGGATGTCTGACGAGGGTCGAGGGACACTCGGCCAGTGGAAGCGTGAATGGCGCGAATTCAGCAGTTCGGTCGACGAGGTGCTCGAAGGAGGCAAAGCATGACGGACAAAAGTCGTGTCATCGCCGAGATCGAGCGTTACTGGCTAGAGACCGGATTGGCAACGGCGAGTGTCGACGAGATGAAGGCCGAGCTCGAGTGGCATCTGGTGGATGCCGAGTTGGACGGTCGCACTGTCGACGAGGTGATTGGAGACAGGGCCGCCTTCGCCGAGGGGTGGGCGGCCGCACGGAGGGGTCGATCCGTCGAGACCTGGGCAGACGTCCAAACCGGTCGAACCAG
>DASUUP010000143.1:0-4253 GCA_036373995.1 Acidimicrobiia bacterium | reverse complement strand
TCCGGCTCGACCGACTCCAGAATCCACCCAACAGCCCAAGATACCCCTGAATGAGGCCTCCCGGGCATCCCAATCCCCTGCAGAGCTACACCCGGTGCCGTCGAGCGCTGGAACGGGCAGCATTTCCAGGCGCCGTGTCCGACTCGTCTCTCCCGATGCCGGCTTGCCTGGACGAGGTCGACTCAGTGAGGCTGGGACGCCTCCACAGGGGCTATTCCACGTAAAGCGTGTCGTCGTGTTCGACGACCTTCCCCAGCCCGAGAGGAAACACCAGGGTCAGGGCTTTGTAGGCCATTCCGAGACCTGGGACCTTGGCAAAGACACCCTGAGGCCCCCGCACCATCCTGCCTGACTCGACGTCGTATTTCGAGCCATGCCAGGGACACACGAGACACCCGTCTTCGTCGATGCTGCCATCGGCCAGGTCGGCGAAGAGGTGGCGACAGCGTCGAGTCACGGCGAACAGCTCACCGTCGGAGTTGCCGACGGCATAGCGACCGGCTCCTGTCACGGTTCCGGGGGTCAGCTCGGACGTGGGACCGACTTCTACTTCTCTGGGCATGATCTCGACCTCCGTGCCCGAGCCTACAAGGCGAGGGCACGCCAGTCGCATGGGTGGTGGTTGGAAACTGCCGGGGGATCGACTGACAGCGACCCAAGGGGTGGGAGGGTCAGAGGTGAAGCGCAAGCAGGACGATCGCCAACAGCGTCATCGCCCACCCCAGCATTTTCAGTGGTCGCTCCCAGGTGTCGAGCAACCGGTCCTGGCTCCAATGCTCGAGACGTGTACCGAGATCGAAAGTGGCACCCGCCTGATCGGTGTGGCGCCGTACGAAACGCGCCGGTGTGCTGAGGAAGCGCTGGGTCATGCTGATGAGAGTGGCGACCGCAGCCAGCGCCACCGCGGGCGCCGTCAGTCTCTGGGTTTGCGCCCAATAACCCACCAGGGCAGGGAATCCGCCCCAGGAGAGCCCGAATCCCAGGTCGGTGTGCAGCCACCCCGGGACCTCCAGGGGATACCCGACGGCGAGCAAGACCCCTACTGTCCCCCACACTGCTACCCATGGCGAGATCACCAACGAACCTGCCACCGCCAACGCTGCGCCTCCCGAGACGCCGACCACTGCCAGGGTGAGCAGGGTGCCTCGGCTCAAGGTGGTTCCGAGGGGACGGTCGTGGAGCTCGTCCAAGGCATGGGCACCGACCCCCATCCCGAAAAAGAAGGCGAGCACCGTCCCCCCCAAATGGACCCAGTCGAGCCGGGGAGCGATCGCCGCGCCGATGGCCACATAGCTGAGATGCCACAGCGTGTACGGCGGATGGAGCAGCGTGAGCATGTCCCGGCCCGGGCTTCCGGTGCGGGCGTAGTAGGCCGGTTGGGTCACGGCTTACGAGCCCACATCACCAACCCCCCACCCAGCGAAAGCCGCCGGACGGTGATGTCCACCAGTCCCGCATCCTCCCAACGACGGCTGAGGTCGGGATTGTCTTCGTGGAAACGATCGATGGATGATCCGAGGAACCGCCCGACCTGATACCACCCAGACCCGATCATCGCCCCGGCCACCGGGAGCACCACCCATGTGTAGACACGCCATAGGAGCCCGGCTATCCCTCGGGGCCGCCCGAACTCCACCATGCCGACCAGCCCACCCGGTCGCAACACACGGCCCACCTCGCGCATGGTGGCAACTGGGTCCTCGACATATCGCAGGAGATACCCGAAGGTGACCGCGTCGAAGGTCTCTTCCGGGAAGGGGAGATGATCGGCGACTGCCCTCACTCGATGTCGCCCGGGGTGCTGGGTGAGCATCTCATGGCTGAGATCGACCGCCATCACCCGATATGCGCGGGATTCGAGCAACCGGCTGATCGAGCCCGTTCCCGCGGCGACATCGAGGACCAGGCTGCCAGGTGCGAGCTGTATCCCACCAACCATGAGGCGACGCCAACGCGCATCCTGGCCCAAGCTCAATATGCGGGCCCAACGCTGATAATCCCCGGCTATGTCCCGAAACAGCCGCGCCGCGGTCGCCTCGGGTTCCTCCTTGGAACGGACAGGTTCGATCAGGACATTCTGGTCGGGTGGCACGCGAACTTACTCGCAGCCCCCCGCCAGCAAGGCTCGAGAAACTCCGGCAGACCAACCCGGCGAGCCCACGTGGTGCCGCCCGTCGGAGAGCTGAGAAAGGGCCCGTGACGTTGGCTGCGTCATCGATATGCCACAACTCGCAGATCGCTGTTCCTCGGCGAGGAGTTGGAAGGCCCCATACCGGGTAAGAGGATTACGCCTCTATCGGGAGAAGTCGCCGGGGCACATCCTGATAGTGGAAACCGTGCAGAAGGAGCCAATATGAGCCAGATCGACGACATGCTCGCCGGAGCAAAGGACGCCATCACTGTCAAGAGGGTTTACGGCGATCCGTACCAATCGAACGGTGTGACCGTGATACCAGCAGCCTCACTGCGGGGAGGGTTCGGCGGCGGAGAGGGTGAGGGCTCGGAGGACACTCCGGCAGGTCGTGGCGGCGGGATGGGCCTCTCGGCGCGCCCGATCGGCGTCTATCAGATCAAAGGCGACAGGGTCACCTGGGTCCCAGCCGTCGACGTCAGCCGGATCGTCGTGATGGGCCAGGTCGTGGTCATCGTCGCCATGCTGGTCCTCCGCTCGGTCATGCGTCGACGTAAAGGCTGAGACCACTCAGCTCATCGACGGTCGCCCCGGTCGAGGTTGGGCTTCTCGGCAAACGATTCGCCTCCTCGTGTTCGTCCACGCATTGCCATGAGAAAGACCCCCCTTCGGAATGTCCTCCAGGGGGCCTCGGTCTTTCAGGTGTTTTGTTCAAACACCCTTTCTGGTTCCACCACCCCTGAGCCCATGACAGAGCCCGAGGGGTCAGGGAATCAGATCGACTCAACCTCTTCGTTGATCTCGATCCTTGGGGTGCCAACGATGCCGGCTTCGGTCATCTTGGCCTTGAGGCTCGGGTTGTCGATGAAGGCCTTGGCCAACTCGAGAGTCTCGAAACCGGCGACAACGGTCACCATGTTGGGATCCTCGACCGAGCGATTCACTCTCGCGAACTTCGCACCCTCGGAAGTGGGACGGAACGTGTCGTACACGGTCTTCCACTTGGCGTAGTCGGTGACTGAATGGCGGATTGCAGTAGTAATCATGAGTCCTCCTCATATAGCTGCTTATGTGCTACATACTCTATCACACATATGGAGTTCTAAATTCACAACGGAATTCTTAGTGGATAGGAGTATACGAGGTAGTGTGGTGAGGAGTACCGAATGCAACTCAGCCTCAAACGAAAAGGCGACTACGCCGTCAGGGCCATGATCTCGGTTGGACGCCAATACGGGACCGGTCTGCGTCAAGCCCGTCAGATCTCCACCGAGATGCACATCCCATACAAGACCTTGACGCTGACCCTGGCCGGACTGGTCGCCGAGGGACTGCTGGTCGCCAGTCATGGGCCCAAAGGGGGCTATCGCTTGGCCCGACCCCCCGGCGAGATCAGTCTCCTCGATATTGTGGAAGCAGCCGAAGGACCCGCCCTGGTCGATCGTTGCGTCCTACGCGATGGTCCCTGTGACTGGGAGGAAACCTGCCCGGTTCACGACACGTGGTCCCGTACCCAGGACGCATTCACCAAGGAGCTGGCGTCGACCTCCCTCGCCGACCTGACTGCAATCGACGCCGCCATCGAAAGCGGTTCGTACCAATCCGAGACCCCTCCCCACATCCAGCTCACGGCTCGACATGGCAACCGCAACTGACCGTCTCCGAACGAATGAGGACCTGTTGTGACTGACCCTTCTGCTCCATCGCTGAGCGCTCTCAACTGTTCAGCACAGGAATCACGCGCTCCCCGAAGACCCGGATGAACTTCGATTGCTCCTGACCAACATGGTGGAGGTAGATGTGGTCGAACCCCAGCTCGGCGTAGCGACTCAACCAAGTGATGTGCTCCTCGACGTCCGAGGATACGAGGACACTCTCCCGCACTGCTTCGGGTTGCACGAATCGGGCCGCCTCGTCGAACTGGTCAGCGGTGTCCAGGTTCCAGGCGAGCGCCGATCCGAACACATTGGTCCTCCATTGGTCGTAGGCGATCTCCATGGCGCGCTCTTCGGTGTCTGCCCATGAGAGATGCACCTGGAGATACGCCGGCTTGTCTCCCCCGCTCTCTCTGAATGCGTGCACGACTGCCGCCAGGACTTCGATCGGCTGGTTGACAGTTATC
>DASUUP010000142.1:0-2643 GCA_036373995.1 Acidimicrobiia bacterium | reverse complement strand
GACGCGAGCGCGGGGCAGGGCGGTTTCGAGCGACGTCGGTGAAGTTGATGCTCGACGGGGTCGTGGAGAACTTCACCGCCTCCATGCTGGAGTCGTACGTCGACGAGAGCGGGCAAGCCACCGGTAATACCGGTATCGAGTTCATCGAACCCGAAGCGCTCGACCAGATCGTGGCCTTCCTCGATGACCACGACTTTCAGTGTCACTTCCACGCCATCGGAGACCGTGGGGTCCGTAATGCGCTCGACGCGATCGAGGCGGCACGCGACCGCAATGGACCTTCGGACAACCGCCATCACATCGCCCACATTCAGGTGATCCATCCCAACGACATCGGACGTTTTGCGGCGCTAGAAACCATCGCCAATGCCCAGCCCTTGTGGGCCAACAACGATGACTATCAGACCGATTTGACACGTCCCTTCATCGGTGAGGAGCGATTTCAGTGGCAATACCCGTTCGGGTCACTGCTCGCCAGCGGGGCTCGGATGGGGATGGGCAGTGACTGGGGGGTGTCGACGGCCAACGTGATGGAGGAGATTCACGTCGCAGTGACCCGCACCTGGTTCGACGACCAGGAACCGTTCGGTCGCGAAGAGGCGCTCGATCCCATCGACGCCCTGACTGCGTTCACTGCCGGCTCTGCCTACATCAACCACGCCGAGATGGACACGGGCTCGATAGCCGTGGGTAAGCTCGCCGACCTCGCGATCCTCGATCGGGACCCTCTTCGCGAGGGCTCATTCCGGGAGACGCAGGTCGCGGCCACCATCGTGGGTGGAGAGATCGTGTATGAGGAAATGTGAATGGTTGACGCTGCCGTCGAACTGATAGGAGTCCGCAAAGAATTCGGCGACGACGTCGTTGCCATCGACTCCCTCGACCTCACCATCGTCGACGGCGAGTTTTTCTCCCTCCTCGGACCGTCGGGCTGTGGCAAGACCACCACCCTGCGAATCATCGCCGGCTTCGAATACCCCACCGAGGGCAGTGTCCGCATCCACGGTGTCGAGATGGGCCTCATGCCTCCGAACCAGAGGCCGGTCAACACCGTCTTCCAGTCGTACGCGCTCTTCCCTCACATGACGGTCTTCGAGAACGTCGCCTTCGGTCTCGAGATGAAGAAGGTGGCCAAGGCCGACGTGGAGTCGAGAGTCCGGCGTGTGCTCGATCAAGTGCAACTGGCTCAGAGGGCCGACGCCAAGCCAAGCCAGCTCTCCGGCGGGATGCAGCAGCGGGTCGCCCTGGCCCGGGCCCTGGTCAACGAGCCCGAGGTGCTTCTCCTCGACGAGCCCCTGGGCGCTCTCGACCTCAAGCTTCGCCAGAACATGCAACTCGAGCTGAAGGACCTGCAATCCCGGGTCGGGATCACCTTTGTCTACGTGACCCACGACCAAGAGGAGGCGCTGACGATGTCGGATCGCATTGGGGTCATGAGCGAGGGCCGCCTCCTCCAGGTGGGCGAGTCGAAGGACATCTACGAGAATCCGAGGTCGCGTTTCGTGGCCGATTTCATCGGAGAGATCAACCTGGTCCCCGCCACCGTCAACGGGGCCGATACCGCCCTTCTCGGCAACGGCGCCGAGGTGGCGATTCGCGGCGACCATCCCTCCAGTGGACCCGTCACCCTGGCTCTCCGCCCGGAGCGGCTGATCATCCATGGCAGCGCTGAGCAGGTGCCTCACGGGCGCAACGGTCTCCCCGCCAAAGTGGCACGCCGCACCTACTTCGGGGACGTCTACTACTACGAGGTCGACGCCGGCCTCGACGAGCCTCTCGAGGTCAAGGAGGAGAACAGGCCGGATCTCGAGATCCACGAGGTCGGTGAGCAGGTGGTGGTGAGCTGGCACCCGGAGGGTGCCAACCTGGTGAGCGACTGATGGCGAAGACGGCCCGCGCCGCCCCGGGCGACGCACCTGTCACTCCGGAGCTCGAGAAGGCGGCGGCCCGGGCCGAGTCGAGACGGGGATTCCTCATCTCGCTCCCCGCGTACGTCTACCTGGTCCTCCTCTTCGCCGTGCCGCTGGTGCTGGTTCTCGTCTATTCGTTCGCTTCTCGCTCCTCCACGGGGCTCACCCTGCTCGAGGACTGGAACATGGGCTCCTACCGGAGGCTGTTTTCCCCGCTGGTAGCGGAGATCGCGGTGCGGTCCCTGGCCCTCGCCACGCTGACCACGCTGATCTGCCTGCTGGTGAGCTATCCCTTCGCCTACTACATCGCCACCCGATCGGCGCGAGCCCGCAACATCCTGCTCGTAATGGTGATGATCCCCTTCTGGTCCAACTTCCTGGTGCGCACCTACGCCTGGCGGGTGATCCTCGGCACCGACGGGTTCGTCTCTCAGATCAGTCAGCTCTTCGGCGGCGAGGAGATCAGGGTGCTCTTCACCAACACCGCAGTTCTCATTGGGCTGGTCTACGGGTTCATGCCCTTCATGGTCCTCCCGCTGTACGCCGCCATCGAGCGTCTCGATTGGGGGCTGGTCGAGGCGGCCCGGGATCTCTATGCGAACGGCTGGACCGCGTTTCGCAAGGTCACCCTGCCGCTCTCGATGCCGGGAGTGGTGGCGGGTTCGATCCTCGTCTTCATCCCCTCATTGGGCGCCTACGTGACCCCGGCCATCCTCGGTGGGGGAAGGGCCAT
>DASUUP010000141.1:0-7700 GCA_036373995.1 Acidimicrobiia bacterium | reverse complement strand
CAGTATCGGGCCAGAGTCCCACCTACCTTGGCGGCCAGCCCCAACATGACCCACTTGAGCAGCCATGTGCGGTCGGCCCCAGAGCGCATCCTCACTCCGAGGGCGCCGAAGACCACGCTGGCCAGGATGACCGTGAGCACGAATCCCGCCCAGGTGGTTCCGGAAGCGACGAGGAGTCCAAAGAGAGCCGCCGTGCCTCCCGCCACCAGCCAGGGCATCGAGTCCTTGATCACAGCAGCTCCAGGTCGCTGGTCGCCAGGTCCCACGAGCTTAGTTCGAAGACATCCAGGTCGACGTCGGACAGAGGAAGGGCAACCAGACGAAGGGTGCGCTTTGGGAGGGGAATCATTCCAGCTCGCAGCGCCACCTGCCGCTCGGGGGCGATGGGCGAGAACCAGCCGGCCAGGTATCGAGTCCTCGCCGACCGGGCCAATGTACGAATGACGTCGGATCTGGCACCCAACAAGTCGGACACGACCAGCTCGCTGACAGAGCCACGAATACTCGCTCGGGCCACCGCCACACCCTCATTCTTTCCTGAGAGGTGGCCATAGCTTGCCGTGGGGTGGGCTGCGAATCGCCAGCGCACGTAGCGGTCCGATCTCGGCGTTCGCAATCCCATTGGGGGCCGACCGGGAGCCACGGGAAGGCTGTCGTCGAATCGACGCAAGCTGGGGGCCATCTCACCGATGGATGGTGGGGTGTCGAGCGAGGGGGTCACCGCCCGACCCACTCGGGGCCGGACCATGACGCCGATCTTGGCGACCGGCTGCCACCCCATTCTGAGATAGCCCGGAGCAGAGCTTTCGTTCGGTGTGTTGAATACCAGGTGCACACCCTCGGCGCGTGCTACCTCGAGGGCATTCATGGTCAGATTCCGGAAGATCCCTCTTCTGAGGAAGTCGGGATGTGTGGCCGTGTCCACGGGACGGAGACATCTCAATGTGGATCCGTGAGGCGTGTCCAACTCCCATCGCATCATCGCCCTCACACCAGCGATCTGGTCTCCGTCTTCGGCCACCAACACCAGGGAGCGCCCAAACGGGTTGGAGACGTGCTTCCAGTCCCACAGCTCGGGGGTCCGACGCAGGACAGCTGTCTCTCCTAGTGCGGCTCGCAGCGTGTCCAGTATTCGGGGTATGTCTTCATCCGTGGCGTGGCGCACCACCAGATCAGCCACTGACTACCTCTCGATACAACGACTCATAGGCGCGTACCATCGTCTCCAAGCCGAACTCGCGCTCAACCAGTCTTGCCCCCTCCTTGCCCCACTCGACGGCCAGGGGAGAGGTGAGCGCACGCATCAGAGCCTCGGCAAGGGCGTCGGGAGAACCCGGAGGAACGAGAAGGCCCGTCGTTTCATGACGGACGACCGACGGGACCCCGCCAACGGCCGTGGCCACAACGGGACGGGACAATGCGAGGGCTTCGAGAAGCGCAACCGGAAGCCCTTCGGAATCAGCTGGGTTCACCACGACGTCCGCTGCTGCGATCAGGGCACGGGCATCTTGCCTTCTGCCCAGAAACCTCATGCGAGCATCGATACCACGGTCTCGGGCCCTGGCGCGGAGTCGAGCCAAATCGCCTGAGAACTTCTCGGCGCCGACAGACACCACCGTGACGTGGGGGACCCTCTGCAAAACGATGGTCGCTGCGTCGATCAGCGTCTCGTGGCCCTTGTGGGGACGAATGTTGCCCACGTGAACGACGAGACGGTCTCCGGCAGGGAGGTCGAGCTCGGCCCGCGCACGGACGACTTCCTCGTCAGACACCGACACCGAAACCCCGTTCGGGACGACCCTCGGGCGCGGTCCGGGATAGCCGGACAGTCTCTCCCCCACGGCCTCAGAGACTGCGGCAACCGCGTTATTGACGCCATAGGTCGCCCGATTGAGCAGCCGGGTGGGAAGACGATATGAGGTGACAAGATTGTGTTCGGTGTAGATGTGTGACCGAGTCGGTGCGGTAATCCGGGCGAAGAGCCCTGCGGCGGGAAGATGTGAGTGGATCACGTCGGGCTGCCACGATCGCAGCAACCGCCGCCAGCGCACCATCGCGGTGAATCCTGGGGGCCTCTTCCAATCCAGGGAGGTCACCTCGACTCCTGCGTCGCTGATTGCGGTCACCAGCTGATCTTTCCAGGGGAGCATGTAGGCCACCCTGTAATGGAATTCGTCTTGGTCCCAGAGTGGAGCCGCCTCGGCGATCAGGGTCTCGGCCCCTCCAATGCCCAGACCCTTGATCAGGATCAATACCCGGATCCGGTCAAGCGGTCGAGGTGACACTCGAGATGAGCTCGTCGAGCCCTCGCGTGAAAGTCATCCGCGCCTCCCAGCCGAGCACGTCACGGGCTCGATCTGCCGAGACGAGGGCCGAGGGCACATCTCCGGGACGTGGCGGGCCGAAGGAGACCTCTGTGGGATGGCGGGCAACGATCTCCTCGGCGAGTTCCTTGATGGTCACCGTCTCGGGAGCCACGATGTTGAGCGCCATGCCAGTTGCCTGCGATGTGGCGGCTAGCTCGAAGGCGTTGGCGATATCGGTTGCGTGGGTGAATTGACGGCCCTGGGACCCGTCCCCCTGGATCGTGATCGGCTCTCTGGCTCGTGCCTTGTCGAGGAAGATCCGAAACACCGAGTTGGGGCGAAGACGCGACCCATAGGCGGTTCCCAAACGGAGGGCCAAGGCGGGCAATCCTCGCAGATGAGCGGCCGCCAAGACCAGAGACTCCCCGGCCAGCTTTGTGATCGAGTACGGGTGGTCAGGCATTGTGGGATGGTCTTCGGTGACTGGTTCCTCGATTGGTTCTCCGTAGACTTCCCACGTGGAAGCGTAGACGACGCGCACTCCTTCGGCGATGGCGGCATCAACCACATTGGCCGTACCGACCACATTGACTTCTGCGGCCAGAGCCGGCTTCTCTCCCGCGAGATACACATCGCCGATGGCGCCGATGTGGACCACAACGTCGGCGCCCTTCAGGGCCGACCTCACTGAATTGGCATCCGTCAAGTCGCCTTGGACGAAAGCTATCCCGGGTTCATCGAACTGGTTGACGTCGAAGCCCGAGACATCCCACCCCTCGTCGCGGAAGCGCCTTGCGGTGTGCCGCCCGAGGAATCCGGCCGCGCCGGTGACGACCACTTGCATTTGATGTACCCCCTCAACCCTTCTCGATCCATTGCATTACCGATCGTATCCCCCAGCAACGCGGATGGATGCATCGATGTTGCCGCATTCTGGTCGAGCGCCGTCCGTGGTCAAAACTCTACTGACCGCGTTCGCGTATTCTCTGATAGAGTGCACACTCTGCGTGGTTGACTGAGGCTAGGGGCGAGCGCTGTGGGACGCGATGTGAGACATGGGGCGAATAGTGAGGTGACCCTCACGAGAGTACAACGGCTCGCGAGCGCTGCTTCGCGTGTTCAGGCTGACATCGCGTTCGCGGTGCTCGATGTCTTCATAGTCGTAGCCGCCTACACCCTGGGTCTGGCGTTGAGAATGCTCGACCCGCTGGTCGGGGACAGCATTGAGCTCTGGCGTGACCTAGCTGTGGCGGTGCCTGTGATCGTCGCAGTGCATCTGCTCGCCAACGTGGCGGCTGGTGCCTATGGACATGTCTGGGAGCACGCCAGCACCAGCGAGGCAGCCCGTGTCGTCGTGGCCAATCTCGGTGCGTCCACAGTTCTCGTGCTTGGAAACGTCATCCTTCGAGACATATCTGACAACGGAGTCATCATCCCCTGGTCGGTGTTCGTCATCGGCTTCCTGGCCTCTCTCTTCGGCATGGGACTGGTGCGGTTCCGGTCCCGCCTCTTCTCATATCACCGGCTTTCCGGAGCGATCAAGGTCTTGGTGGTGGGAACCGGCAGGGACGCCGTGGCCTTCGCCCGTCAGGCACCTCACGTTGGTGGTCGGCGGGTCGTCGGCTTTCTGGCGAATGGGTCGACCCAGGCCGACAAGCCCAACGGGCCGAGAAGGCTGGCCGGACTCCAGGTATTGGGGCGTCTCGAGGACATCGCCGAGATTGTCCAGAGCCATGGGATCGAGGAGGTAGTGCTTATCGGGGGTGACTCCGAGCGGATCCGCAGAGTTGTCGATCTATGCCTGAATGTCGATGTCGGACTCCGCCTCCTCCCCTCGGCCGAAGACGTTCTACGAGATGGTGTCTCGGCTGTAGACGTGAGAGACATCGAGGTAGAAGACCTTCTCGACCGTCAGCCAGTCGAGACCGATCTAGCTTCGGTCAGGGAGCTACTCGAGGGGAAGCGAGTTCTGGTGACCGGAGCCGGCGGGTCGATCGGCTGCGAGGTGGTACGTCAGGTCTTCCAGTTCGGTCCTGGCGAGGTGTTTGCCCTCGACCGCGACGAGACCCTTCTGCATGAAGGCAAACTCCACTGGCCGGACACGGTCAATGTCATGCTCGCAGACATCCGGGATGCCGAGCGAATGTTGCGGATCTTCGAGGCGTTCCGGCCTCACGTAGTCTTCCACGCTGCTGCGCTGAAGCATGTCCCCGTTCTCGAGAACCATCCCGAGGAGGCCGTTCTCACCAACATCGTCGGGACCCGTAACGTAATCGAGGCGGGATCGCGCACAGGGATGGAGCGATTCGTGCTCATCTCCACCGACAAGGCAGTAGCTCCGACGAGTGTGATGGGGGCCACCAAGAGGGCTGCGGAGCTGATGACCCAGGCCGGCTCGGTCCGCCCTGACGGATGTGTCTATACCGCGGTCCGCTTTGGCAACGTGCTCGGTAGCCGGGGCAGTGTGATTCCCACGTTCGTGGAGCAGATCAAGGCGGGTGGCCCTGTGACGGTGACCGATCCTGAAATGACCCGGTACTTCATGACCGTGGACGAGGCAGTCCAGCTGGTTCTACAAGCTACGACACTCGCCACAGAGTCCGAGATCTATCTACTCGACATGGGGGAGCCGATCAGGATCGAGGCACTGGCGCGGCGTCTGATCCGACTTGCGGGCCTCTCACCCGACAAGGACATCGAAATCCGCTTTACTGGACGGCGTCCGGGTGAGAAGCTGAATGAGATACTCGCTACCGATCGGCTGGATTCCACGGCTCATGAGAAGATATCCGAAGTGCGGATAAGCCACCCTCTGGCTCCCGTGGTGATGCATCAGGTGGTGGAATTGGAGAAGCTAGCCCTGGAAGGAGACTCTGCGAGAGTGATCGAACTCCTCAAAGAGCTGACCGGGGCGGATATCGTGGTTGGGCCCCACTCGTACATTGACGTCGACACCGATGCCGCGAGTGCGGTCTCATGGAGCTGAGGCGTCTTCTTCGCGTTCTTCGCTCCCGTTGGGCGATTTTGGCCTTGATCGCGCTGGTTGGTTTCACGTCTGCGTTCGGGCTGACTGCTCTCGCCGCTGATGAGGCCGAACCCGTATTCCAGGCGACGGTCGCCATCCAATTCGAGCTGGAACAGGAGGAAACCGTCGAGGACCTCAGCAGCGAGATCGAAGCTGAGAGGGGGGTGGCCGTTTTCGCAACTCAAGATTTGATCCAGGAGTTTCCCGGCTCGTCGATCGTTGCCAATGCTTCGGCAGCTCGTCTCGTATTCACGGCCCGGGGCTCCAATTCGGAGGAGGCGGTGGATCGGGCCCAGTCTCTCGTGAATGCTTACTTGGAGGCCGACCCGAGCAGCGGCAGTGGCGTGACTGGCAGGCTCGCGGAGCTTGAAGCCCAGGCAGTGGACGTGCAAGGGCAAATCGACACCTTGCAGCCTTCGCTGACGGCAGAAGAACGAGCACTAAAGGGCCAGCACGAGCTGCTCGACCTCAAGATGGCTCGAATTCAAGAGGAGATCCTCGCTCTGACCGTGGCGGGGGCAGGAGCGGATCAGGGAGAGCAGGATGACAATGCTGAGCGGATCGCAGCTTTGGAGCAGGATCAAGCCGAGCTTCAGGCGGAGAAGGCGGCTCTTCCCCCGCCACCGTCAGAGGAGCTGGGCGCGGTCGAGTCGCTTCGTCTCGATGCGCTTACGCGAATACTCGAATTCCTGAAGTTGGAGTACCAGAAGTACTCAATGCGCACCTTCGGTATCACCGGCACTGGGGGGACGGTGCAAGCCCCAACCTGGGAAGACCTGACACCCGAACCTCCAAACCCATTCGTCAACGGTGCGATTGGCCTAATGGGGGGTGCCGGGATCGCTTTGCTCGCTCTGGTCCTGACTACCCGGGCCCGAAGGGAGGTATGGCTGCAGTCGGATGTGCCTGTGCCCACATTGGCCGTGGTCCCGAGACGGTTGACTACGGGGTTCGTTGGACCTTCCTGGTACGACGCGTCAGATTCTGGGCTACGTAAGGATTCGATTCAAGCGCTGCGCAGTGCCATCGAGGGATCTCTCTTGGGCCCGGGTTCCGCGCTGGCCATGATTGGGGATCGATTGGCGCCGGCGGAGTGTCAGACGCTCACGGCTGACGTGGGTGCCGCATTCGCTGCTTCCGGCCAGAAGGTTCTGCTTCTGGACGCCGATTTCACGACCGCCACCGAGCTGCGCGAGTTCAGCGTGGGCGAGCCGAGCCTGGAGTCATTTCTTCGCCTGCCGGCATCCTCCAAATCCTTGCCCGATCAGGTCTTAGGCCTGCTCGACCATGCGATCCAGATTCGACCCGGCTTGACTGTGATTTCATCAGGAGCGGCGCCCGCCTCTTCCGCAGATGCCCTGGCCGCCCCCCAATTCCGCGCACTGATCGAGCAAGGTCGATTGACACACGACCTGGTACTGGTGGTGGCCGGATCGTCACGTTCGCCGTCGGCTCAAATCATCTCCCAGCGAGCAGGGGCCGCTCTCGTGGCGATTGCACCCGGCAAGACCAGAGTTCCCACGTTGGAGAGTCTCGTGAGCGACCTTCGCACCCAGCGAGTGAACCTGATTGGTGCCGTCATGGTGAGTGGAACGGAGGCCCCCGGTATTCTTCGGCTACCCCTTCCCAAGTGGGCGAGATCCTCCGACGCGCCGACTCCGGCCTCACCAGATCGGATCGACCCCTTGAGTCGGCTGCGGTTCTATCCGTTCCCAATGGAGAAAGGCTCCACTCTGTCCCGTGACGGCTCCCTGCGGACTCTGGTAGGTGATCTCGCAGAGACAGGATCTGATCCGACCAGGGGAGAGGAGCAAGCAGACGACGAGCTTGCTTTCGATTTGGTGAGGGTCCTCGGTGAGGCAAACCGAGGTGAGGCCTTTGACCCAATCGCCGACTATGTGGTCTCCAGAGTCGAGGATCTCCTTACCGCAGTATCTGGTCAAGAGAACCTGTCGCAAGCCCTCGTCGACTTGGTGGTCCAGGACGGCTACATCCCGCTCACACCGGTGCGCGGGCATCGGACGGTGGGTGATTGGCTGATCGAGGAGCTCCGCTGGGAACTCGGGGACGAGGATGGAGAGCGTGTCGGAACCGAGTTCGCCAGGATCCTGTCACCCGAGCCCGATGGGGGTGCCGCCGAAACTCTGGACAGGTGGCTGATGTCGGAGTTCTTTCCCCGCCATATCGAGAGAACTCAGGGTGAGCCCGAGGTTTGGCATCTGGCCAGCGGGGCGGACACGGTGCAAGCCCTCGTCTACGGACGGCGTCTCGACCGGGATCGACTCGACCGTTTCAGCAAGAACGTCGTCCGTCGCGTCATAGACGAGGTGCAACGGAGGCTGGAGCAGGCACGCCACGACGATGAGCTC
>DASUUP010000140.1:0-2693 GCA_036373995.1 Acidimicrobiia bacterium | reverse complement strand
CCACGGCTCATATGTCCTCAAAGCCACGATCAGCATCCCGTGGCACAATAACTCCGAAGGAGGGAAGTGGCTTCACACACGTGTGAGCAGTGCGGCTCGATAGTCGCGGGCGACGAGCAGTTCTGCCCGTCTTGCGGCGCGTTCATCGACCCCATGAAGACGCCACGTCAGCGCCCACGTCGGAGATCCTCCTCCGACAAGGTCATCTCCATCAACTCCGACGGCGAGAGCCGCGGCGGCCAGGGCGGGAGCCAGCGCGGCTCCAACGGGGGGTATGAGGAGTTCTCCCTCGAGGAACCGCCTCCGGCCGACCCCCGAACCTCTCCTCCCCCGGCCCCAAAGCGATCTGGCAATGGGAACGGGAACGGAGCCGACATCGCCTGTCCATCGTGTGGGGCCGCCAACCCGGGTAGCAACCGTCACTGTCAGGAGTGTGGCGCCCGGCTTCGCCAGGGGCCCCTACCCACCGCCCCTCGACCTGCGGTGCAGGCCACAGCTGGGGTTCGTGCCGCCCTGGCTATAAGCGGGCTTCTTCTCGGCGTGATCCTCATCGCCCTTTTCTTCAACATCTTCACCGGTGAGGACCCCGAAGTCACCGGCTCCTCCACCAGCACCTCGACGACTCTGCAGCAGGTTCTGCCTGATCCGGCGCCGATCGAGGTCCTGGAGGAGAACTGCGTGCCCGAGGGCATCGGTGGCCTCATCTGCGCCAACCTCACCAACGGACAGTTCGGCCAGGGCAACGAGTATCAGGTGAACTGGCGCGAGGTCGAAGACGTGGTGACGATCACCCTCTCGTTCCGGGAGCCCATGGCGATCACATCGATCGAGTGGACCAACATCGACGACCCCACGAGGTTCAAGCAGAACTTCAGGCCCAGCGCCCTCGAGATCACAGCCCAGGACTCGGTGACCCCTGTGATCGTGGAGCTCGCCGACGAGCCGGGCACCCAGATCATCGACTTCTCGTCACTAGCCACCACCCGGCTCGTGATCGAGGTCGCCGACGCCTATCTCGCCGAGGTGATCGAGGACAACAGCTTCGACGAGCTCGCCATCGACGAGATCGTCGTGATCGGACGCCCGGTCGTGGGCACCGGCAACACCACCGCCACCACGGTGCCGACGGACTCGGGGTCGACGACCACCACGACGGGTTAGACGATGGCGCCCCGCCGAGGCGGGGCTACTGTTTGATGTAAGGCTGACCGTCCGCCGCCGGCGGTCTCGTCCTCCCCACCACCCCTGCAACGACGATGATCGTCACGATGTAAGGGATCATCAGAAGGAACTCTGAGGGAATGCCTATGTTGAGGATGGCCACCTTCTGCTGCACGGAGCGGGCGAAACCGAACACCAGACCGGCCCCGAGGGCGCCGAACGGAAGCCATTTGCCGAAGATCATGGCGGCGAGGCCGATGAAACCGATGCCACCCGTCATGTCCTCTTCGAAGCGGGCAACCTGAGCCAGACCGAGGAATGCTCCTCCGAACCCCGCGATCATCCCGCCAAGGATCACATTGCGATAACGCACTCGATACACGTTGATCCCCGCCGTGTCTGCCGCTTTGGGATGCTCGCCCACCGACCGGGAGCGGAGCCCCCAACGCGTGTAGAACAAGCCGAGATGGATGGCGACGACCAGGACGAACATCCCATAGACGAAGAAGGTGTGATCGAAGAACATCGACCCGACGACCGGGATGTCGGCGAGGAGCGGAATCCTCCAAGCCGGGATGCGGGCCGGAGCATTCAATGACTGGACATCGGCGAGGATCCGGGCGGACATCAGCGAGGTGAGGCCCAGAGCCAGGAAGTTGATGACCACACCGGCGATGATCTGGTCGACATGAAACCGTATGGCCAGCCAGGCCAGGAACCAGCCGAGCAGTCCTCCGACGATCACCGCACCGGCCAGGCCGGCCCACGTCCCAAAGGCGCTGCTCAGGACCACACCGGCAAATGCTGAAGCGAGAAGCTGACCCTCGATTCCGATGTTGATCACACCGACGCGCTCACACATGAGGCCCGTTAGCGCTCCGATGACGACCACCACCGCGAGTATCACGGTCGATCGGAGCATCCCCACCAGGCTGAACTGACTGCCGGCTGCGGCCCAGGCCAGGAACGCCATCGAGAAGAGCGCGAATCCGACAGCCAAGCTGACATTCGTCCAACGGAGGGCACGTCTCGTCAGCCGCCATATCCCCAGACCTACGATTATGACTCCAACCACGAGAGAGAACGCCCGGGCATCGACCACCCAGGAGAGATCCTGGAACCTGTCGGTCTGCAGGGACAGGTTGAACGTCGCCTGCTCGCCTGCATCGATCCTGAGCCCGAAGAAGAAGAAGACGAAGAGACCCATGGCGATCAGCGCGACCCCAACGCCGACCGACCGCCGCTCCTCTGGCGTCAAGCGGTTCTTGTGCTCCAGGGTCGTCTGACGCTCCAATACCGCTGTCATCCGCCCCATCCCTTCGTCAGCTGCGCAGGCTCAGTTTTGGCCTTCTTCAGCCTGAAGATCGTCCTGACCAGCTCGGGTGCGGCTATGAAGACGATGATCAGTGCCTGCATGACGATGACCAGGTCGACGCTCACACCCGCTGCTGCCTGCATCGAACGACCACCGGCGATGAGAGCACCGAACAAGAGTCCGGCCCAGAGGACCCCGAACGGATGGGATCTCCCTA
>DASUUP010000139.1:0-3211 GCA_036373995.1 Acidimicrobiia bacterium | reverse complement strand
TGGGCGAGACCGCCTCCGAGCCGCGCTACATCCACACCGTGCACGGTGTCGGAGTGAAGTTGGTCGACCCCACCCGGTGAGACGACACTTGGTGTTGCTCAGCTTGGCGACGACCGTGCTCGTGGTCGTCTCGTTCGTCGTCCCGCTCAGTCTGTTGGTGAGTCGGCAGGCCGCGGACAACGCCAAAGTGGCAGCCGAGCGGAACACTCAGTCCGTCGCCGGACTGGTTGCCCTCGCCGCGGTCGACAACGATGTCGCGGCTATCAGCGGCGCCATCGGCGATCTGCCGGAGGGGACGATCGTCGTGATCTCCACAGACGAGGTGTTGGGGACGCCCCGGGCAGGGCAAGGATCGCTCGTGTTGCCCGCCGGTGAGACCAGGTCCACAGTCGCCCAAGATGTCGGCGGCGGCTGGGAGATAGCACTCCCGGTGGTCGGAGTGGCCGGTGTGGTGGTCGTCGACAGCTTCGTCACCGACGACGAGCTCACCTCCGGCGTGTACACGGCATGGCTGCTACTCGCACTGCTCGGTGTGGTTCTCGTCGGCGCGGCAGTGTGGCTGGCAGATCGTCTCGGTCGTCGCCTGACGTCTCCGGTCGAGGAGCTGGCCAGCTCGGCGCATCGACTTGCCGAAGGCGATCTCGACGTGAGGGTCGAGCCTCACGATCCCGAGGAGTTGCGAGAGATGGGAGAAGCCTTCAACTATCTGGCGGGGAGACTCGAAGGGCTGCTGGTCGAGGAGCGGGAGAACGTCGCCGACCTGTCTCATCGTCTCAGGACGCCCCTCACGTCTCTGCGTCTCGAGGCGGAGGGTCTGTCCGACCAGGCGGACCGGGAGGCCATGATCACCCAGGTCGACCGGCTGGAGCGGGCGATGGACCAGGTGATAGAGCTGGCTCGTTCTCCCGAGGCGCGCGATCGAGCCGAGTGCGAGCTCGACTCTGTGGTGGCGGAGCGCGCCAAGTTCTGGGATCTCCTCGCCGAGGAACAACATCGTGAAATGAGCCTTGACACCGGAGCACCCGATGCTCGAGTCGCCCTGGCGGGAGAAGAGCTCGCCGTCCTCGTCGACACCCTGATCGACAACGTCTTCGCCCATACGCCTGCCGGGACCGGGCTGGTCGTCGCCACCGGCGTGACGAATTCTGTCCCTTGGCTCGAAATCGCCGACGAAGGCCACGGGTTCGGAGACTTCGTGCCGGGGCGCGGGGTCAGCGGCGCGGGCTCCACCGGGCTCGGTCTCGACATTGTGCGCAAAACCGTCACCGCGGCCGGAGGCAGTGTCGAAATCGACGACCGCCCCGGTGGCGGAGCGGTCGTCAGGGTCAGGTTCGGTTGACGTCAGTCGGAGTCGACCTCGATCTCGACCTTCACACGGGCACCCTCGATGCGAGCCTCGAACTCGGCCTCTGCCTCGTCTGAGGTGAACTCGATCTCGACGCGGTCGGGCTCGATCTTGTCGAGCTCGACGTTCCAGCCAGGAGCCGACACGTCGACCAGGATGAGCGCGCCCGCCCTCACCTCGATCGTCACCGTGCCGACGCTGGGAAGGGTGTGAGTGGTTCGACCGTCGGCGGGACGGGCGTCGGAGTCGTCGAAGCTGGTGGAGGTCGACGAACCGGACGAGGTCGAGGTCGTGGATCGAACGGTCGTGACCGTCGTCCCATCATCGTCGAGCGAGGTGGAGGTGGTCCCATCGTCGCCCAACGAGGTCGCGGTCGTGTCGTCGTCGTCCAACGACGTGGACGTCGACCGGCCCGCGATGCTGGTCGCGGTCGAGTCGTCGGCAGATGTTTCCGTGGTGTCGACGCTGCTCGACGACGAACTCGCCGCCGTCACCGAGGTGGAAGTGGTCGAGTTGCCGCTGGCCCATGCCACGCCTACGACGAGAAGGGCAGCCGCGACTGCGGTGAATGTGGCGATCATCTTGCGGAACATGTCTTTGGTCTCCTTGTCCGTGTGGAGACCAATGTGCGTCCGGGTAGGTCAGGGAGTCTTCAGCAGTCTCTCAAGAAGATCTCAAGCACTCAACGGCCATCTCTTGGAGCCCGACACCAGGATCGCTGCTCCCGAGAGAACGAGCATGGTGGCGGACCGTGGTCAGTGGGCGGAGAGCGAGAACCATTCCGTGCCGGTTTGCCTTGCCCTGTGCGGGGGAAGATCCGCACAGAACGGTGTTCACCTACCGGGCCGGATGGTCCCAGGCGTCCTCGGGCCGTCCGGTGTGGATGGACCATCGGGGCAGGAAGAATTGGACGATCGGGCCGATGAAAAGTGCGAAGGCGATCGTCCCGATGCCAAATGTCCCTCCCAGGAGAATTCCGACTATCAGGACCACGATCTCGATGCCCCAGCGTGTGGCACGTATCGACGGTCCCCGTCGCGCGATCGCGGTCATCAGCCCGTCGCGTGGGCCCGGCCCGAGGTTGGCGCCGATGTACATCCCCGATGCGAGGCCGATCAAGAGGATGCCGGCGAGATTCATCACGAGGTCCCAGACCAGGTTCCCTGGAGAGGGAATGACGAGGGCGGCCAGGTCGATGACCACTCCGATGATGATCGCGTTGAGGACCGTGCCAATCCCATACCTCTCCCGGAACGGCAGCCACGCCAGAAGGACGACCACCGAGACGATGATCGACCAGACCCCAACGGTGAGCCCGAACTGCTCGGCGACACCCTGGTGCAGCACGTCCCACGGGGGCAGTCCCCGACCGGACTGCAACATCATCGCGATTCCGACTCCGAAAAGGACGAGGCCGACGTTGAGCTGGACCAGACGTCGGCGCAGATTCAGCCCGGATATGGGAATGAACATCGTCGGAGGACGCTAATAAGGGGTGAAGCCATCGAGAAAGGGCAGAACAGCATGGCTGTGGACTTCACCGTCTTGGACAACGCCGCCAGACCCTGGACGCTTTCGGACAACCTCGACGCGGCGGCGGTGATCACCTTTCACCGGGGTGACTTCTGAACGTATTGCCACGGCCAGTTGGCCGTCATGGCAAAGAGGCACGACGAGTTCCTGGCACTGGGAGGCCGCATCTATGGGATCAGCGCCGACACCGCTCCCATGAACACGGCGGTGGTCGAGAAGCTAGCGCTGCCGTTCCCGGTGCTCGCCGACCCGGACCGGACCGAGGCGATCACACCGCTCGGCTTTGCGGATGAGGACGACCCCAGACAGATCTCTCGCCCCGGGACGGTGATC
>DASUUP010000138.1:0-2172 GCA_036373995.1 Acidimicrobiia bacterium | reverse complement strand
GAATCGGTGCGGAAAGTGGACGAGCCCAAGCACGGTCAAGAGGTGTTGGTTGCAGACCTTGCTGCTGTCTCCGCGGCGCGGCGCTCGATTGCGGACTGGACCGCCAGATCAGGTTTGCCCGTCAGGTTGGTCGGGGAGGATGTGGAAGACGTCACGTCTGAAGGAGATGACATTGTTTGCCTCCTCGACGCTCTCGACGGAACCCAGCACTGGGCCCGAGGGAGGAATCTCTGGTGCACGGCGTTGTCACTCTTCAACCGAGTTGATGGCAACCTCGTTCTTCGAGTCAGCGCGGTACAGATGTCCGACGGTGCCGTCTTTGTGGCGCGGGAGGACCGGGAAGGCACGTTCCGTGAGGGTGGTGACACCGTCCTGGAGGTGAATACGGCCAAACGTATCCCGATAGATGCTGCCCACGTCTGCACGGTGAGTCGACGCCCAGACCATTTCCGAGTACTCGCGCCTCATCTCCTTCGTGGTGTGCCATTTGCGGGCCTCTACACGTTTGGCGGGAATCCAATCCTTATCGAGCTGGCTTTGGGGAAGTACGACGCTGTGTTCCAGCCCGATGCCTCACACCTCAACGATCCCCAGGAGCTGTTCGATTGGCTGCCGGGAGGCCACATCGCGTTCAGAAGCGGCGTGACCATTTTGGATCTCCGGGGCCGAGAGTTTGATCTGCTCACCGCGGCAAACGAAGCGATTGCCGGTGATAGAGAAAGTTCCCCGTTCGTTGCGGCAGCAGACCCGGATCTAGCCCGTGAGATTGCGCGATGGTTGAGGTCGGACGAGCCTGTCGTGCCGAGTCCGTCGACCCCAGAATAGCGAGGCCTTCTCACGTGTCGCGTGGTGCCTCCCGCAGACGCCATGAGTGTCGCCACGGCGACGAGGCCCATCCGTCCCGCTAGGTCAGATGGGCAGTACAGACTATGGAAGCCATGGCTTCGGCGATGAAATACTCCAGCGCTCGGAAATGCGTCCTCCTGCCTCTCGCCAACATGGAACCTCGGCTCCTCACATGGCGGCGGGGATCAGACATGACGTAATACCTCGACTCTGCGACCGTCCTCAAGCACGATTGTTACGGCCAGGATCATTGGTGGCTGGAGAGCGATGAAAGCCGCATACTCAAAGGGTGAGGTCTTGGTGGTGCGGACGACCTGAATCTGGTCGAAGCGGCGGAAAGGTTCCCGTCCCAACGGGACGTCCTCCAGGGCGAAGCTGGACTCCAGCCGTCTCCGCACCGGGAAGTCGGTCTTGCCGGCGCCGATATACCGCCCCATCCAAGCATCGCGAGATCGGCCGTCGATCCGGACACGACCCGCGTTCTGGTGCATCGGAACAATCAGACCTCGCGCCGGCGATTCGCGGGCTAGGTTTCTGCTGACACCTGGGGGGCGTCTGGACACCAAAGAAGAATTACCACCCGCCAACGGAGCCAACACGCCGTCGTCTCGCTCGAATAGGGAGGGCGAAGGGGTGCCGGCGCTTCTTCGCCCATTTGTCGAGTTCGTGGCCCGGATCCAGGCGCGTCTCGAGACGAAGCTGCTAGTCGGTTTCTTGGGCATCTCGGTCCTGATGTTGGCTCTTGGCATCGTGAGCCTGGTCGTGGTCAACCGCATGGGCACCCAGGTTGGCCATCTCTCGGCGCTCGAGGACCAACAGCAAAGAGCCCAGGAGATGCTCTACAACGTCACGGCGCAGTCTCATTTCCGGACCATGGCCTTGCTCACAGGCGAACCCGTTTGGAGCGACAGGATCGTCACGGCCAAGGACGCGTTCACGGCTCTCGTGGCCGAGACCGAGGCGAATGACATCGGGGACCACGGTGATCGCTTCGACCAGCTCATCTCAATCGATCAGCGCTACAGACAGGCCGGTATCCGAGTCGAGGAACTGCAGGCTGCCGGCGACCTCGACGGTGCCCTAGACATCCACATCCAGTCAGAGCACGAGATCAGCCACGAGCTGGAAGATCTGCTCAACGCGTTCATCGCAGACACCGAGTCGATGCTCGCCGACCAGATCGCCGGCTTCTCGGGAGTCCGACGATTTCTCACCATCGCGCTCGCAACATTCTCGGCGATGAGCCTGGCCGGGGCGATTGCCATGGGTGCGATCATCTCGTGGACGGTCATCCTGCCGGTGCGAAGGATCGACGGGGCTCTGGAC
>DASUUP010000137.1:0-16167 GCA_036373995.1 Acidimicrobiia bacterium | reverse complement strand
GCGGATTCTCGATGCTTCCGATCACGTGGTGATAGCCGTTCGGGACGACAAGGTCATCGGCTTCGTCACCGCCCTATCCGATGGCGTCCTGTCCGCCTTCATCACTCTGCTCGAGGTCCTCCCGGAACATCACAACAAAGGCATCGGCCAATCCCTCATCAACCAGATGATGGAACAGATCGGAGACATATACATGGTCGACCTGGTTTGCGACGCCAACCTCTCCCGGTTCTACGCCGAGCTCGGCTTTGCCACCGCTACCGGCATGTCGAGACGTGACTACGCGTTGCAGTCCGGAAGACCGGCGTAGTCTGGAACCACCATGACCGCCGCCTGGCGTGACCGTCTCATCCTCGCCGCCCCGCTGCTGGGGCTGGCCGTCCTCATCGTCGTCTCCCCGACCGATGACGGTCCCACGATCTGCCCCTTTGCGCTCTGCACCGGCACAGCATGTCCCGGATGTGGCATGACACGGGCCGCGTCGGCACTCGTGAGGGGGGACTTCGCCAACGCGTTGACGCTTCACCCGCTCGTGCCGTTGATTGCCCTCCAACTGGCCGGCGGCTGGGTCTGGTATCTGTTGCGGAGAAGCGGCCGGGCCCAGCCGCTGAGCAATCGAGCTCTCAACGTGATTCTGATAGCGACAGGTCTTGCTCTTCTCGCTGTCTGGGCGACCCGTCTGTTGAGCGGGACGCTTCCCCCCGTCTGAGCCATCGCCTCCCGAAGTAGATGGAGACAGCGACGAGGCCGGCAGCCAACCCGATCTGGAGTGGGACCAACCACTTGGAGGAGGCAATCTGAGAGATCGTCTCCGGTACCGGGGCGCGCCCACCTCGAGGGTCGGTGATCCAGGAGCCGATCATCAGGAGAATCGCAAACCCCAGACCACCCACCGCAACCCGAGTGAAGAGCCCGCGTACCGCGGCGATCCGATCCTCCGAGGAAGCGACCGTGGAGTAGCCGAACACGGTGACCCCGACGATCGCCAGTAGCGCGGCAGTGCCCAGTCGGGATGCAGCAGGAGACTCCGAACCCACCAAAGCTGGGCTCCCCGGCTCGCGAATCACCAATGGGTCGAGACCGGACACGATGGAGCCGACGTCCGACTCGGTCGTCTCGACACCGACACCGGTCAGGCCCGATGCAACCTCCGGCACGGTCGGCGCCAGCAAGGACGCCATGTCCACCGACGACCCGGAGGGGTGGGACGAGGCCGCGGCCCGGACCACATCGGCGACGAAGTCGTCCATTGCCGCCGCCGTCGCCGACGACTCGAGCACGGCACCCACGGCGGGATCCACCAATTCGGGGGCTTGCCCTGACTCGACCAGCTCGTCTGTCATCCACTCGGCGACGAGGTCACCCACGAGGGCCGAGTCTGCGAGCGGTGCCAGCGATTCGGCGAGGGCGTCAGTGTCGACTACGACCGCGCGGCCCCACAACGCGACGAACAGGATCGTCACCGAGAACCCGAAGGCCCATGCCGCGGTCGAACGAAAAGCCGTCCGAAAGATCAATTGATCACCAACGCAGGGTTGGTGCGGATGCGTGGCCGCTTCTCGATTACCGCCCGGGCGAGAGTGTCAAAGGCCGTTTCCGCCTCGGAACCGGGCGCCGCCACGGTGACGGGATGACCCTCGTCAGCTCCCCTGCCCATCGCCGGGAGTAGGGGTATCCGTGCCATCAGGTCGACGCCGAGCTCGTCGGCAAGACTCTGACCGCCGCCGGCGCCAAACAACTCGTAGCGCTTCCCGTCGTCACCGGTAAACCACGACATGTTCTCGATGACACCGATGACCTCCTGATCGACCTCAGCCGCCATCAGGGCGGCCCGCCGCGCGACTCGTTGTGCAGTGGGCTGCGGCGTCGTGGCCAAGAGGACTTGGGCGCGGGGCAGGAACTGCGCCATCGAGATGGCGATGTCACCGGTCCCCGGAGGCATATCGACGATCAGGAAGTCGAGATCGTCCCAGAAGACGTCCTTGAGGAACTGCTCGATGGCCTTGTGCAGCATGGGCCCGCGCCAAATCACCGCTTTGTCGTCACCGACGAAGAAGTCCATGGACATCACCTTCACCCGGTGCGAGACCGGGGGCACGATCATGTCACCGACCATCACCGGCGGATTCGTGATGCCGAGCATGCGCGGGATCGAAAACCCCCAGATGTCACCGTCGACTATCCCCACCTTCTTGCCCGCGCGTGTCAGGGCAACCGAGAGGTTGGCCGATATCGACGACTTGCCGACGCCGCCCTTCCCGGACGACACGGCGACGACGCGAGTCGAGGAACCGGGCTCACCGATACCCGGGCCCGACTTTGCCTTCAGCTCGTCCATCCAGGACTGCACGGCTTCGTCATCCATGACTTCCACGTCCACGTCCGCTGTCGAGGTGAACGGAGTCAGGGCTTCCTGGAGACGCTCGTCGAGAGCGTCGGGCTGTGCATGGTCGGGTAGCAGAAGCTCGACCCTGACCCTACCGGTCAGCTTCTTGGAGACGTCCTTGACCAGTCCGAGCTCGCCCAACGTGCGGCCCACGAACAACGGCGACTCGATGGACGCGACTGCATCTTTCAGTTGTGATTGCTCTGCCATCTGAATCCCCTACGGCGGCAGTGGTTAGAAGACTCCCGAAACTATAGTTTTCACAGGTAGGTAACTCAGATGGACATCAGCACTCTCGATAGTCGGATCTCTGATCTCACCGCATCGCTTGGCGACCCGACCCGTCGCGCGATCTACATCGCAGTACGGGAGTCACCCGAGGCGATGACTACTTCGAAGGTCGCCGAACTCTTCGATATCCACCCCAACGTGGCCCGTCACCATCTCGACCGGCTGGCCGACGACGGCTATCTGCGCGTCAGCCATCTTCGTCGCTCGGGGGGACCCGGAGCAGGGCGCCCCGCCAAGACCTATGAGCCGACCAACAAGGAAGTCAGCGTCCATTTCGCGCCACGGCGCTTCGAGATGCTGACCGAGATGTTGTTCAAGGTCCTGGCCGAAGTGGCTCCGCCCAATCTCCCTGAGGTGGCCGAGAAGGTCGGCAGGGCGTACGGCGAGGAACTGGCGGCAGAGATTGGCGCTCCCGACGACCCCGGCTACGACGAGGCCGTCCAGGCAGTGGCAAGCGCGATGACCGGGCTCGGCTTCTCCGTCGACCCCGACGTCGACGGCCAACGCCTGCTCACCTCGCACTGTCCTTTTGGGGAGAGCGCCACCAACCATCCCGACGTCATCTGCTCGCTCGACCGCGGCATCGTCGCCGGCTTGTTCGGGGCCCTCTCCGTGCCCTGCAACCCCGTCGTCATCCCCCATCAACAACTCGACGACGAGTGCGTGACCCAGGTACCGGTCACCATCGGTACCTGACCGGCCTCCCGTTTTGTGCGGATCTGTGGCAACAGAGTTGCCTTAAGACCCGCACGGAATGGTGGGAAAGATCTGAAAGTTGTGGGTTTCGGCAAATTTGAGATCTTTCCCGCTCTGACCGTCCCGTGGCGAAGGTCAACCGCTTCATTAGGCTCAAAGGCAAAGGTTTTCGTTGACCCGAAAGGCTGAAATGACCAATGATCCGTTCGGGGCCCGCGCCACGCTGGAGACACCTCTGGGGGCACGTGAGATCGCCCGACTCGATGCCATCGAAGGCGCCGAGAAGCTTCCGTATTCCATCAAAGTCCTCCTGGAATCGGCTCTGCGCAACCTGGACGGCAAGGGCGTCACCGAAGCCGACGTTCGTGAGATCGCCTCCTACGACGCCACCGCTGTCAAGGAGTCCGAGATCCCATTCATCCCGGGACGCGTCATTCTCCAAGACTTCACCGGCGTCCCCGCGGTCGTCGACCTGGCGGCCATGCGCGCCGCCATCGTCCGGATGACGGGCGACGAGGGCTCCGCACAGAAGGTCAATCCGCTCATCCAGGCCGATCTCGTCATCGATCACTCGGTACAGGTCGACGCCTTCGCCCGACCGGACGCGTTGATCATCAACTCGACGAAGGAGTTCGAGCGAAATCAGGAGCGCTACGAGTTCCTCAAATGGGGCCAGTCCGCTTTCGCCAACTTCCGAGTGGTGCCACCGGCTACGGGAATCGTTCACCAGGTCAACCTCGAGTATCTGGCAAGGGTGGTCTGGGACGATGGGGAGCACCTATATCCCGACAGCCTCGTGGGGACCGATTCCCACACCACCATGATCAACGGTCTCGGCGTGGTCGGCTGGGGCGTCGGTGGCATCGAAGCCGAGGCGGCCATGGTCGGCCAGCCCATCTACATGCTCCTCCCCGAGGTGGTTGGCTTCCGTCTCACCGGCAAGCTCCCGGAGGGAGCCACGGCCACCGATCTGGTGCTCCGGGTCACTGAGATGTTGCGGGAGCACGGCGTGGTCGGGAAATTCGTCGAGTTCCACGGACCTGGTCTCACCGACATGCCGCTTGCCAATCGGGCGACCATCGCCAACATGGCGCCTGAATACGGGGCGACAGTCGGCTTCTTCCCGGTCGACGACCAGACGCTCAAGTACATGCGCCTCACCGGTCGCGAGGACAAGCTGATCGACACCGTGGAGCAGTACTACAAGGCCCAGGGGATGTGGCGTGACGAGTCTCACGACATCACCTACAGCGCTGACGTCGAGTTGGACATGGGGACCGTCGAGCCCTCCCTGGCCGGCCCGAGACGACCTCAAGACCGCATCACCTTGTCAGCCATGAAGGAGCAGTGGCACTCCGACCTCACCAACACGTTCAGCAAGAACGGTGGTGCAGCGACATCGACCGTCACCAGCTGGGAAGGCGAGGGCGGCGCCGCCGAAGAGGCGCTCGAAGCGCAGACCTCGGTTCTCGTCGAATACGAAGACAACACGTTCACGATGAAGGACGGTCACGTAGTGATCGCGGCCATCACCTCGTGCACCAACACCTCGAACCCCGATGTGATGGTGGCCGCAGGATTGGTCGCCCGCAAAGCTCGGAAGCTCGGGTTGCAGCGTCAGCCGTGGGTGAAGAGCTCGCTCGCACCCGGATCGAAGGTGGTCACCGAGTATCTGACCGAGTCGGGTCTGCTCGACGACCTCGAGGATCTCGGATTCGGGATAGTCGGCTACGGCTGCACCACCTGCATCGGGAATTCGGGGCCCCTGCCCGACCCGATTTCCGAGGCGATCCACGCTCATGACCTGGTGGCAGCTTCGGTCCTGAGCGGGAACCGCAACTTCGAGGGTCGAATCTCTCCTGACGTGCGGGCCAACTACCTCGCCTCGCCTCCGCTCGTGGTCGCTTACGCCCTCGCCGGCTCCATCGACTGGGATCCGTTGGAAGAGCCCATCGGGAAGGACAAGGACGGGCAGAACGTCTTCCTGAAGGACATCTGGCCCACGCAAGCCGAAATCGCAACCATCGTCGGCGAAAACGTTCGTCAGAGCCAATTCTTGGACAAGTACAGCGACGTGTTCACCGGTTCCGAGGTGTGGCGGAGCATCGCAACCAGCGGGTCGGATCTCTACGACTGGAACCCCGAGTCGACCTACGTTCAGGAGCCCCCGTTCTTCACCGATCTCACCCCCGAGGTGAGGCCGATTGAGCCCATCATCGGAGCACGGGCTCTGGCCAAGCTCGGCGATTCGGTGACAACCGACCACATCAGCCCGGCGGGCTCGATCGCCGTCGAGTCCCCGGCGGGGAAATACCTCATCGAGAATGGTGTCCAACCGCCAATGTTCAACAGCTATGGATCGCGCCGTGGCAATGACCGGGTGATGACCAGGGGGACGTTCGCCAACATCCGGGTGCGCAACGAGTTGGCTCCAGGGACCGAGGGTGGATGGACCACCGACTTCACGGATGGCAAGGTCAAGTCGATCTACGAAGCCGCCATGTCATACAGAGAGCAGGGAACTCCGCTGGTGGTCCTCGGAGGCATCGATTACGGGATGGGCTCTTCGCGGGACTGGGCGGCGAAAGGGACGTTCCTTCTCGGGGTCAAGGCAGTCATCACCAAGTCGTTCGAGCGAATCCACCGCTCCAACCTGGTGATGATGGGGGTGCTCCCGCTCAACTTCGTCGATGGCCAAGATGCAGCATTCCTCGGCCTCGACGGCACCGAAGCTTTCAACATCGAGGTCGACGACGACCTCACCCCTCGGCAAACGGTGCGGGTGGCCGCCACCAAGCCCGATGGGACGTCGATCGAGTTCGACACGATCGCCCGGGTCGACACCCCGATCGAGGTCGAATATCTTCGCAACGGTGGGATCCTTCACTACGTGTTGAGAAGGATGGCCTCTGAGTGATGAGGGGCCGGGGCCGCTGCCCCGGCCCGGCCTGAAACTGACTGGCGTGTTCGTTCTGGTCGTCGCCGCCGGGTTGGCGATCGGCTGGATCGTCGGCTCCAGCTCCGGCGAAACGGTGGAGGTCGGCTCGCCTGCTCCGGACTTCACCGTCGAAGTTATCGATGGAGGAACGTTCACCCTGGCCGAAGCGCGAGGTCAGCCGGTGGTCCTCAACTTCTGGGCCTCGTGGTGCGCGCCGTGTCGGGAGGAGATCCCGGATATCTCCGCATATGCCGACGCCAACCCGGATGTGACCGTGGTCGGGGTGGCTGTCAGGGACATAGAGCAGAACGCGAGGCGGTTCGCCGACGAGATAAGGGCAAGCTACCCGCTGGCGCTCGGCACCAGCGAGGTCGAGGACGCCTATCCGGCATTTGGTCTCCCTTACACGGTGATCATCGACAGTGGTGGCGTAGTCACCCAGATCTTCAATGGCATCGTCGACGAAGACCTGCTCACCGACCTGGTGGGCTGAGATGCGTTGCCATCGCAAGAGGTCGTGGTCTCGAGTCCTGATGGTGTGGCAATCGCAGTCAGGCAGCCTCGAAACTGACCTCCTGGAGGTTGATGTAGTCGAGGTTGGGGCCCGCCACCATCTCGGCGAAGACGATCAGCCGCTCTCGCGCCGAGAACTTGGGGTTGCAGGTGGTCAACGTCAGCCAGCCACCAGGGCGCGGGTCGGTGACCCAGACGTCGGTCGGATCCACGATCTGGGTATCACGCACCTCGTAGACGTGGGTGCCGGTAGAAGTCTCGATCTCGATGCGGTCCCCGGCCACGAGCAGGTCGAAGTCGAAGAAGGGACGGCCGTAAGTGGTGCGATGGCCTGAGATCACCGAGTTGCCCGGCTGACCCGGAAGTGGCGTGCGCCCCATGTGCCCCGGGCCTTTCCGCAGCGTCTCACGGTCAACGCCCTCGTATACAACCACACCGTCGAGCCCGATCTTGGGGATGCTGAGAAAAGCAAACGACTCGCCGGTCTCGACCGGCGCTTCGGGAAAGTACTCGACAAGCTCAGGGATCTCGGTCGGCGGCTCCTCGTCGGTCTCGGCGAGAAACTCGTCACGATCGACCTCCTCGGGCTCCGGATCCGCCTCGTCGAGCACGACTTCCAGCTCTCCGGCCGCCTCTCGCTGAACTCCGTCGTTGACGAGATCCGTCCCATATAGCTGCCAGCCCAGATAGCCGAAGACGAATAGGCCACTCCAAATGAGCGCCCACCCGAGGACCCGGACCCTGTACCGCATTGGTGAAAGGCTAAATCGGGTTGGCGTTTAGGAAAGGGACGAGATCACGAGCCGGACCAGTCAGGAGGGCGCTTCTCGATGAAAGCGGTTACGCCTTCCTCGGCGTCCTCGCTGAGAGTCAACTCGGTCAACCCTCCCTGGAGGCGATCGAGGGCGGCGTCCAGGCTGGCGTCCGCCATCGCATTGAACGAGTCCTTTCCCAGCATCAGCGTCACAGGACTGAGCTCCGTGAGAGAGTTGACCACCTCATCGACCATCCGGTCCAGTTCGTCGCGGGCGACGACCCTGCTGACGGCGCCCAGCCGAAGCGCCTCCTCGGGGTCGATGGTGCGTCCGGTGAGCATCAGCTCGAGAGCCGCCTTTCGTGGCATGACCCGCGCCAGGATTGCACTGATCATCATCGGCCACAGCCCGACCCTGACCTCTGTCGTGCCGAGCTTGGCGTCATCGACGCAGATGGTGATATCGCAGGCCACGGCCAGGCCGAAGCCGCCGGCGAGGGCATGACCGTTGACACGAGCGACGGTGGGCTTGCCGCCCCGCCACATCAGGCGGAACAACTCGGCTATTTCGCCACGCTGGCGGTGAAGCCCGACGGGGTCGTCGACGAAGGACCCTGAGAGGTCCCCGCCGGCGCAGAACGCCCTGTCTCCGGCACCGGTGTAGACGATGACCTTGACGTCCCGGTCGTCGATGGCATCCCGGGTCCGGTCGGACAGATTTCGCATCGTCTCAACAGACATCGGATTTCGCCTCTCGGGATCGTCGATGGTGATCGTGGCCCGACCTTCCGCGACTTCGTATCTCACCGTCATTTTTCACACTCTCGGCTAGGCGATGCCCCGGTATTACCGTCGGCAGCCCATGCTATGGCTCGCCATCGTCATCTTCATCTCTCTGGCGATCTCGGTGTTGCGTGGCGGCCGGCTGGTGAATCTCGGAGACATCGAGCTGAGAGCGTGGTGGCTCCTCTTCGTCGCTCTCGGCCTGCAGTTCGGAACCGGTTTCCTACCCGAGGACGAGTCGATCGTTTGGCTCGGAGTGACCATGGTCCTTGTGTCCTTCGCCCTGATAATGATCATGGTCGTCCTCAACCGCTCCAAGCCCGGCATGGGGATCACCGCCCTGGGCGTGTTGATGAACTTCGTTGTGATCGCGGCCAACGGGGGCATGCCGGTGTTGGCGGGGGCGGCGGAGGTGGCCAGCGGGTTCACGGTCTCCGCGCCCGACCTCTCGGGGACCTTCAAACACGTTCCACTCGATGAGACGTCGCGCCTCACCTTCTTCGCCGACGTGATCCCCCTGCGCCTGGTAGGGATAGGAGAGGTCATCTCCCTGGGCGACATCTTCCTGGCCCTCGGCCTCGGAGTGTTTCTCGAACACGAGCTGCGGCGCCCGCGTCGCTACTTCAAACGGGGCGCCCAGGCGCAGCCGGGTTCGGCCAACCGCCCTTAGACGAGGCGGAGCTTCGAAGAAACTCCATGCGGATGGTGCGGAGCTCGAGATGCCCCCGGGCTCTAGCTGGACAGACCTAGACCCGGACCGGGCGAAGCACACCCCGAGCTTCGAGAAGACGTCGGAGAGACGCCACCACCTCGGGGTCGTATTCGTAGGCGGCCCCGGCATGGAGCTCCTCGAGTGCCGCCAGCGGCGACATACCGCTGCGATGGACCTTCCAGTCGTAGGCCGCGGCGACCTTGATGATCCGGGACACGATGGAGACGTCGGGGTCGTCTTGTTCGCCCGGCTTCCGGTACGACTCGTACTGGTCACGCACCTGAGTAGCGACTCGCTCCAGATAAGGCGATTCGGCGATGATCTCTGCGCTCCACCGGGCGAGGTCGTCGTCGGTGAACCCCATCTTCAGGATCTGCGGCTCGCTGAGCGAAACCCGGCCTATGTCGTGCATCAGACCGGCGTACTCGACCTCCTCCACCTGGGCCGGGCCCACGCCCATCTCCTTGGCGATCGAGGTCGCTGTCTCGGTGGTCCGATCTGCATGACCGTCGATGCCGAGGCCCGAGACCTCCGGGATTCGGGCCAGCGCCCTGATCGTCTGTCGATAGGTGGTCTTCGTCTCCTGGAACCGCCTGAAAGCGACGTGAGCGAACGAGTACGGGAGCAGGGCAATGGGCAGCGCCCACCAACCCACTGGGGCGAACAGCTCACCGAACACGGCACCGGTCAGAGCCAATCCCATGAACACGTTGAGATCGTGGAGCATGGCGCGGGCGAGGTAGCTTCGGGACAGCTCACGTGGCCCGACGACGAGCAACGCCCGCAACAGAACCTCGACCGTGAGCCACGCGATGACGGCAACCGTAAACGGGAAGAGATCCTCCCATCCGCCGTCCAAGTCGGCGAACCAGCCCACCCGCATAGCCGAGTAGACCACGCCATAGACGACGTAGCCGCAGAAACGCCGCACCATCACTGGAAGCAGCTCGCCGTGGCTCTCGCCACGTGCGTGCCGAATCGCCCATACGGCGGCAAGACCTGCACCGAAGGAAGCGATCGATGAGTAGGGCTCGACCACTTCGAGACTCGAGAAGACGAACGGGATAGCGGCGGCAACCGCCAGACCCATCGTGAAGTTGTTGCCCGAGTTCGATGTGGCGACACCGACCAGCGATCCGATCACCAGCGCAATTGCCGCGACCAGGATGTAGAGAGGGTTGGCCTCGGCCCGGTACGCCGCATAGACCCCGATCGCCAGAGACGTCGCGGGAAACATCCACGACACGGTGGCCACAACTCGAGGGTGCCACCTAGCCACGAAGCGTCAACTCCGGCTCTTCGGCGAGACGTCGGGCCATCTCTTCGTCGTTGACGTGCGGTGCGCCCCAGCGGCGACCCGACCTCTGCAGCGCCCGCTCGAACATATCGACGACCTCGGGATGGAACTGGGCGCCGGAGTGCTTGCGCAGCTCGGAGAGGGCATAACGCTGCGAAAGCGCCATGCGGTAGGAGCGAGCCGAGGTCATGGCGTCGAAGGCGTCGGCGACCGCAACGATGCATGTCTCCAGGCTCGGAGTCTCGCCCTCGATGTGGCCGCGGCCTCCGTAACCGTTGCCGTCGTAGTGGCTGTGATGACCCGAGGCGATCTCCACCATCGGCTGGAGGAAGTCGACCTCGGCGAGGATCTCCTCGACCAGATGGGCATGCTCCTTCATCTGGTTGTACTCCTCGTCGTCGAGACGACCCCGCTTGCGGATCAGCTCGGTGGGGACGGCCAGCTTGCCCAAATCGTGGATCAGGGCGGCCCACTTGATCTCCTCGATCTGGGTGCCGTTGAAGCCGTACTCCTCACAGATCATCTCGGCGAAGTAAGCGACCCTCTCGGTGTGACCCCGGGTGTACATGTCCTTGGCCTCGAGGGTCTTCACGAAACCCTTGATCGCAGAGATGTGCGACACCCTGAGTTGGGAGAACGCATAGAGCGACATGTGCCCGATGGCGTAGACACCGATGATGAGCACCAGGAGGGCCTCACGGTTGGCGATGACGTATGCGCCACCGATGAGCCCACCGAGCAACCCCATCACGAACTGACCGGCGAACAGGCTTCCCAGATGTGACCAGGGCTGGAGTCGGTCGTACGGGTAGACCGTCTGAACGGCGCGACGTACCGCAACAGTCTGGACTGTTGTGTACACCAGAGAAGCCAGGAGCGAAGCACCTGCAATAACGAAGAGGTCTGATGTTATGGGCTCCCCAAGGGCTCCTAGTACAAGGTCCAAGACAAGCCCGGCGGCTGCTCCGGAGACTGCAAACTGACCAAAGTTCGCCATGGGTTGGAACCATCGACGTTCTTTGAAGTCGGTAGGCACAAATGCGCCCAATCCCGCCATCAGAGCCATCGCGAACATTGCATCCGACTGAATGGCGAAGATGACCCCGGCGGTCATGATGACCATGACCGACGATGAGTGAAATAACCGGTCGTTTACCTCGACCGTGAACAGTTCCAGGAGCGCGAACAGACCTGTGAACAACAGCCAGGTGGGCCAATCGGGCATTTCGGATATCGCAGCCGACAGCGCGATAGCCAGTGAGCCCGCCAAGAAATAAGGCACAGCGATTCTCAATCTGCGCTGTACCGCAGGCTGGAGACGCCAATAACGACGTCTCAGATGTTCCAATCCAAGCAACCTCAAAGGGGACCCCGGTTGTGCCTCCGACTTAGGTGAGATGGCGTCTTCATTCAGCCGATCTTTTGGCTTGCCGAGCCAGCTGCAATCAAAGTGGCAAGGCTGGCGGCGGCAGCGAGTATTCGGACCAAACGGGCTCTCATAGCTCTATGCACGTCCACCTGCAATGGCTTATTTGCACCAGCGTTGTATGCCGGCACAGAAAGTTCCGCTCCGCTCAAGTTGATGGGCGTGTGCTCACAAGTGCGACTTAAACGAGGACGCCGTTCTCACCGTGCTCCCGAAATTCGGGAACCCTTTAAATGTCAAAAGGCCCCTGACTTCGCCCGCCATAGGGTGTCAGCAAGCGGTCCAGAGACCGTTGCCCCACGTGCCCATTGGATTTCCTTCCAGCCGTACGCAATCTAAACGGACGCGAGAGATGCCACAAGATAAAAGGGCGAATGTCTCTGTTCGGGGGACGAGGCGAGGTATACGCTGATGATGGCATGGATGTAGCCGCGCTCCAGGAGAAGATCAGCAGAATCGATGGGGTCGAGGCCGCAAGGGTGGTGGCTGAGAACGGCCACCTCGACGAGATACACGTCCTCGCCCGGAGGAACAAACCCCCCAAGCAGCTGGTCCGGGACGTGCAGTCATTGGGCCAGGCACTGTTCGGTCTGGACATCGACAGACGGATCGTGTCAGTCGTTCAGTTGGCCGACTCGGTGCTTGCCAGCGGAAGTCGCCCGGCCCTCGCCGACGTAGCCGAATCGGTCGACGGCAACCGCATCGAGGTCACCGTGACCCTCAAGTGGAAGGAACGTCTGCTCGTCGGACAGGCCACGGGGGCGGCCGCCGTGGCCACGCGGTGGCGTCACATCGCCGAGGCCACACTGGAGGCAGTGCGTCAGGCCATCCACAACGATGTCGGCCTGGGCATCAGCTCCATGGATATCACAACCCTCGGAAGCCGTCGTCTCGCCATCGCACAAGTCGTCGTGGTCACCGAGACCGGGGAGCGTCTCCTCATTGGATCCGCATACGTGGAAGACGATGAGTCACGGGCGGTGGTTCGCTCGGTCCTCGATGCGCTCAATCGACTGCTCCCCGACCTCAAGACTCCTTGACTGCAAACGCCGTAGTCACCCCACATCGCCTGTCGGCCGAGGCGGGACGTGCCGTCCTGGAAGCCGGTGGTAATGCCGTCGATGGAGCTGTTGCCGCGATTGCTGCGCAGGGCGTCGTGGCTCCGGAGACATGCGGTGTCGGTGGAGACCTGTTCGCTCTCATCCACGCTCCGGGTTGGGAAGCCCCCCGGGCGCTGAACTCGTCCGGTCGGGCCGGGTCGGGGGTGTCGGCTGAGTCACTACGAGCGTCGGGTGTCGGCTCGATTCCCGGCGACCACCCGGCCGCCGTGACTATCCCCGGCTGCGTGGACGGTATGGAGACTCTGGTGTCAGAGCTGGGTCGACTGGGTCTGAGTGACGTGCTCGCCCCGGCGGTCGCGCTCGCCCGTGACGGATTCGAGGTGTCGACCGAGCAAGCCCGGGCTTTCTCCCGGCAGGCAGACGTGTATTCGGCCAACCCGGCCGTGTCCTCGTTCTATCCCAATGGGCAGCCCGTCGGCAAGGGCGAGCATGTCGTCAGGACCGACCTGGCGAGAACCCTGGAGGAGGTGGCCGCCCACGGCCGCTCGGCGTTCTACGAGGGAAGGCCCGCTGAGGACATCGTCGAAGCTCTGGGCGGGTCGATCACGCTCGAGGACATGCGCGAGAGCCAGGCGAGTTGGGTCGAGCCGATCTCGGCGGGAGTGGCAGGGTTGACGGGATGGACCATCCCACCGAACTCTCAGGGCTATCTCGGGCCTGCCACGCTTGCTGTCTTCGAGATGCTCGGCCCCCATGACGATCCCGACGACCCGACGTGGTGGCACCTGCTCATCGAGGCCTACCGATGCCTTGCTTGGGAGCGCGATGATCTGGTGGCAGATCCGGCCAACCTGGCTCTGCCGGCCGACCGTCTGCTCGATCGGGAGCGTCTCGAGCGGGCGGCTGAGAGGGTCGACCGCGACCGAAGCGGTGTCTGGCCGAAGCAAATGGGTGCGACTGCCAGCACTGCCTACCTGTGTGTCGCCGACGCCGACGGCATGGCGGTGTCGATGATCCAATCGAACTACCGCGTCACGGGCTCGCCATTCGGGGCAGCGCGGTCGGGGTTCCTGCTTCAGGATCGAGGGATGGGCTTCACCCTCATGCCGGGTCACCCCAACGAACTCGCTCCCGGGAAGCGCCCACTGCACACGCTCTCCCCAACGCTCTGGACGAAGGGAGACCAGCCGCGATGGATCCTGGGTACCCGGGGAGGAGCCGTGCAGCCCCAACTCATCGCACAAGTGGGGGCGGCCGCGATCCTGGCGGGCGATCCTCTGGACCGGGCTCAAGCCAGATCTCGGTGGGCTGTCTCCGATTTCGGACCAGGGATCCCGGCCAAACCTGCATTCGAGCCTGGCTTCCACGTCGAGGGCCTCGCCGACCTGAGGGCCCGTGGCCACGACGTGTCCGTGCTTGACTCACCCCAGCCGGGCTGGGGGCCGGTCTCGATCATCGAGCTCGACGGTGACGTCCGGCAGGCAGCGGCGGACCCGAGAGTCGACACAACCAGCGCCCTCGTCTTCTAGCGATCGCCCTCCTCCTTATCCTCGAACCCGGGGTTCGCAGTTGGACGCTAAGCCTGGAGGTCGGCGATGACCTGGCTGAGGGCGTCGTGGTCTTCCATGAGGACCGAGCCCAGGCTGTAGAAGCCGACCCTCTGCACGCGATCGCCGTAGCGCGCCTTGATGGCGTCGGCCAGCCCGTCGATCGGGGCGATCACTCCGACGCCTTCGAGTGCGGAGTCCGGCACTGCGGCCGGCATCTTGTCCCACTCTCCTCGCTTCGACATTGCGGTCAGCTCGTCACCGAAGTCCCAGCCACTCGCCTCGAGCACAGACCGATAGGAGGGCGTCGAGGCATAGAAAGAGATCTGCTGGCGCACCGGGGCCTTCGCCTGCTCGATCTCCTCATCGGTGTTCCCGGTCATGATGAAGACCGTCGTGACCATCTCGACGTCGTCGAGAGACCTGCCGGCATCGGCGGCTGCCTTCTCCATGTTCGGGATCACGATCTCGTCCAGGTACGGGATCGTGTGAAAGGGATGCACGTGGAATCCATCGCACATCTCGCCGGCCAAAGCGCTCAGGTATGGGCCAACCCCGGCGATATAGACAGGCACATCTGGGTTCGGTATCGGCCCGGGGTTGAAGAACGGTGTCATCAGTGACAGGTTGTAGAACTCCCCGTCGTATTTCAGAGGGGTCCCGTTTTGCCAGCTATCCCAGACGGCGCGCATCGCCTCGATGTACTCGCGAAGCTGTGGTGCCGGCTTACCCGCCCACAATGAGCTGAACCGGCGGACGATGTGACCACGAACCTGCGTCCCTAGACCGAGCATGAACCTGCCCCTGGTTTGTCGGGCGAGGTCCCAGGCAGTCATCGCCATGACCGTGGGAGAACGGGGGAAAGCGACGGCGATCGCGGTGCCAAACTCCAGGTCGGGCTGGGCCGCGGCGGCGTGGGTGATGGGAAGGAACGGGTCGTATTGGGTTTCCGCGGTGAAGAACCCGTCGTAACCCAGCACGGCGGCCTCCCTCGCTGCATCTCCTGCGTGATCTGGCGGACCGGGCGGGTAGTAATAGTCGACCTTCATGCAGCCAGCGTAGAGAAGCGTTCGAGCCTGTAGCCTGGGAGACGATGAAACGAGTGACCAAAGTGATCGGTTTTCTCGGTGGCGCCGTCGCCGTGCTATGGGCTATGCGCGACCGATTCATCTCGGTTGCAACCTCCCGGGAGCCTGAACTCCCAGCATTTCGCTCGGAGACCCCGAGCCCACCGGTGACCGACGTCGACGGAATCGGTCCGGTTTTCGCACAACGGCTCACCGACGCCGGCATCGCCGACATCGCCACATTGGCCCGGTCCAGCCCGGACCGGGTGGCCGAGGCGGCCAGCGTCAGCGCAGCCCGGGCACGTTCCTGGATCGAGCTCGCCAACGAAAACGGCTAGCGCTGTCGGCCCTGACGTTGGTGATGTTCGGGCGAGGGCAACCCGATTGAATCGCGTTGCATGGAGGATGGCACGCACCACCGGGACGGCGGACGTCGATAAGGCCGCAACTGCCGTCAACAGTTACGACCGACGTCGCACCGCCCGACCGGTGAGTGCCGGCCCAGCCCCCGAGGAACGGCCGACAGGTCATTATCAGCACACACCCGAAACCGGGCGGTTTAGCCGGTTCAAGAGTCAAACCGCCCTCGAGGACCGAGCGACCCTAAACCCCGCGCCGCCACCCACAGTGGCAATCAGAATCCAAGGTCAACCAGACCAGTATCCCCCTGCCGGATAGCGCGCTGGTGGTTTAGCT
>DASUUP010000136.1:0-3465 GCA_036373995.1 Acidimicrobiia bacterium | reverse complement strand
AAATAGGTGATCGGCTCCTCGAGCCGGAGGTTGTGATGACCGAGACGACGCTTCGCGTGGCGCTCGCGGCCCGTCCACCACCCGGTGATGCATTCACATGTCCCGGAAACCCGGAAACGCCGTACACCGTCATGCTCCCTGCCCCGCTCGGCGATCGGGAGATCGTCGAGGGCTTGGCCATCGGTCTCGACCTCGAGGACTACCTGCCCTGACCGCCCTTGCGTCGCGCCAGGAAGTAGAAGCCGACCAAGCCGACGATCGCGAAGCCAAACCACTGGATGGCATAAGCCAGGTGAGGTCCCTCGTCGCTGAAATCCGGTGGATCGACCGGGATCGGTAGCTGGTCCCCCTCCCCTGCCGCGACCAGATAGACCGGTGCGATCGGGTAGGGCATCTGGGAGCCGATGCGACCGATGTCGACGCGATTGAAGACATCCAGATCTCCTTCCGGCTCTTCAGGGCCCAGGGGCGGGCGCGTCTCGGTGAGGTGGACCCAGCCTCCGGTCTCGACCAACCCGGTTGGGGGGCTCGCCTCCTCGACCGGCACGTCGTCCAGAGTCAGCGGCACCCAGCCGCGATTGACCAACACCGCTGTCCCATCAGCGACGACCAGCGGTGTGATCACATGGAATCCGGCGTTGCCCAGTTCAACTTGGGAGCGGATCAGCACCTCCTCGGTCACATCCCACTCACCCACCGCCGTGGCCCGGCGATACTCGAGGGAGTCGAGATCGTCATCCTCCACGCCGAGCAGCTGATTCAGCGGAACCGGGTCAGCAGCGAGTCGGGACTCCGTGATCTCGTTGGCGAGGCGACGGTCCTCGAGACGACTCAGTTGCCAGAAGCCGAGCCGCACGAAGAGCGCGGCTGCAAGCGCTACGACGACCCCGGCGACGATCCACTTGGGCTGGCGATATGCCGACCTCATTCACGCCGCTAACGGGATCTCGCCGTCGTCCATCAGCTCCTGGGCCGCGTCCTCGATCGTTTCGCTGTCGCTACGGTGGGCCACAGGGACCGCGATCAGCCCGGCGGCGACGCTCTCGTCGATACTGCCGTTGGCGACCAACACAGGGGCCACTTCATCGGTCCAATACCAGGGCATGCGACACCTCCAGGAGACGGGCGGGACGGGGACTGTGTCCACGATACCCCCGGCGTCAAGCCCGAAAACCGCCCGTCAACACTGCCTATTCGATGACCATCGGTTCGAGCTCGTCCAGGTCTCTGAGTTTCACCTGCTCGGCCACGACCTCGACTCTGCTGCGGCGCCCGTCCGGGCTCTCCCAGTAACGGCGCTGCACTGAGCCGCACACCCAGATCCGCTCCCCTTTGAGTCCCGGAGCGTCGATCAGGTCGTCGGGCGGGTTCCAGAGTGTGACCGGGATGACGTCCACACGACTTCTTGGAAAGTCGACACGAGTCGTCACCAGGTAGCGGACGAGACGGGCACCCGAGTCGAATACCCGCAGTTCGCCATCGACGGCGAGTCTCCCGCAAAGGACGATGAGATTGAGATCCATCGCTTCTCCCCTCTTTCTATCGGGGAGGCGTGGAGTGGTTGCCACGATGCCAACTGCTCAGGACAGATTCTGACCGGGATGGCCGGTACCTTGAGAGGATGATCGACTCCTACCCCCACGTGCCTCCACGTCTGGCGCCATTCCTTGCGCAGTGGGACTACGTGACCGAACAGCTCTTCGCTCGTCTCGAGGGTCTCACCGATGAAGAATTGCTCTGGGAGCCGGCACGAGACACGTGGACCGTGCGACGCGGCCCCGACGGCAAGCCGGATCGGTCGTCAGCGAGTGCCTGGTGGGATCCAACGCCCGACGCCGAGCCGCCTCGTACCCTGGCGTGGTCCATGGGCCACCTGGGAGCGGGCTCGCTGATTCGAGCCGACTGGCTCGTCGGTTCTCACGAGATGATCGATGGGCCGGACTGGCCGATCGAGGCAGAGGCGGCGATCCTCTTTCTCAGGGAAGGTCTCGATGCTTGGCGCTCCGGTCTGGAGCAGATGTCCGACGAGGACCTGGACACTGTCGGGAGATCTGCTTACCCGGGTGGTCTCGACCCGCAACTGCCTCTCATGGACATCGTCTGGTGGGTAAACAAGGAACTGCTCTGGCATGCAGCGGAGATCTGGTACGTCAGGGATCTCTACGCAGTCATCCGGTAGTACGTCAGGCGAGCGCGTTCCTGAGCTCGTCGACACCCTCGAAGTCCGGTTCCTGCTCGTCGAGAGCGGCGACCAGACGGCGAGCAGCATCCTTGTCGCCTGCTTCCATGGCTACGCGCGCCGCCACGTACCAACGGCGCAGCTCTCCCTGAGTAGGCGAGGCGACGAGGCGTCCCGGCTTGATGACCGGCCAGGCGTCACGTGCCCTCCCCTCGTCGAGCAGGAAGGAGGCGAACACGACGCGCGCCTCGTGATTGATTGTCGCGGAGATGTCGTAGCCCTGGAGCCGCTCCCATGCCTTGATGACGTCTTCTTTTCGGCCAAGGGCGCGCAGAGAGTCCATCTCCACCGGATAGTGGATCAGGTCGCCGGTGAGGCGGCGGAAGGTCCGCAACTCTCTCAGAGCTTCCTCCCACTGACCGGAGCGATACGCGGAGAGGCCGAGGAGCTCCCGGATCGTCGCCGAACGCGGTGACAGCTTCTTGGCTTTTCGCAGATCGCTCGCCGCCGCCGGGTAGCGCTCGTCGGCAAAGAACTCCATCGCCTTGTTGAGATGGGCGAGGGCCGGCTCACGCCGGTCCTTTGGGGTGGAGCGGACGATCTCGTCGCGCACCCACTTGGGCAACTGACCACCCTTGACCGAGGTGATGGTCTTGTGTTGCGGCTTCTTGCCTGGGTGCTTCCGTCGGTTGCCGGAGCGATTGGATTTGTGTTGCTCGTCGTTTCCGCGACTCAACGAATGGTTCTCCAGTAAAAGAGAAGGGCCGCCAACGCTAGTCGGCGACCCTTCGGCGTTATATGTCCGGCGGTGACCTACTCTCCCAGGGGACTACTCCCCAAGTACCATCGGCGCTGGCGAGTTTCACTTCCGTGTTCGGAATGGGAACGGGTGGTTCCTCACCGCTAGTGCCACCGGACAAATCTTCGAATTGTCAATCGGCTTCGGAGTTCCGGAGGAACTCCAGCCTCTCGGGTGCAGCCCGAGAGTTCCCGAGCACTCCATAGCGAGCACATCAATTGTTTGGGTTCTATATCCAAGCCCTCGGCCTATTAGTACCGGTCCGCTGAACACGTTGACCGTGCTTACACGTCCGGCCTATCAACCTGGTCTTCTACCAGGGGCCTTAACCCTTACGGGTGGGAAATCTCATCTCAAGGTGGGCTTCGCACTTAGATGCCTTCAGCGCTTATCCCGTCCGTACATAGCCAACGAGCCGTGCCCTTGGCAGGACAACTCGCACACCAGAGGTACGTCCACCCCGGTCCTCTCGTACTAGGGGCAGCTC
>DASUUP010000135.1:0-11316 GCA_036373995.1 Acidimicrobiia bacterium | reverse complement strand
CTCCCATCAACCGAGTATGTCCGTGACGGGGACTGGACGGTTCCGCCGGTGCACCCCGACCTCACCGACCGCCGGGTCGAGATAACCGGTCCAGTCGATCGCAAGATGATGATCAACGCACTCAACTCGGGCGCCAAGGTCTTCATGGCCGACTTCGAAGACGCAACCTCACCGACCTGGGACAACCTGTTGGATGGCCATCTCAACCTCGTCGAGGCGTATGAGGGGACATTGTCTCTCGAGACCGGCGAGAAGAGATACGAGCTGGGCGACGACGTCGCCACACTGGTGGTCAGACCGAGAGGCTGGCACCTGGACGAGAAGCACTTCCTCGTCGATGGCCGACCCATGTCGGCGTCCCTTTTCGACTTCGGTCTCTACATCTTTCACGGCGGCCGTGCCGCCCTGGCGAATGGCACTGCCCCGTTTCTCTACATCCCGAAGCTGGAGTCACATCTCGAGGCAAGGCTCTGGAACGACGTCTTCGTCTGGGCCCAGGACCGGCTCGGTATCGACCGGGGAACGATCAAGGCGACCGTGCTCATCGAGAACATCCTCGCCGCCTTCGAGATGGATGAGATCCTCTATGAGCTCCGCGATCACGCCGCCGGCCTCAATGCGGGACGTTGGGACTACATCTTCAGCGTGATCAAGACGTTCCGGAACGATCCCGACTTCGTCCTGCCCGATCGCGCCCAGGTGACCATGACAGTCCCCTTCATGCATGCTTACACCGAGCTGATGGTGAAGACGTGTCATCGTCGTGGCGCCCACGCCATCGGCGGGATGGCCGCGTTCATCCCCAACCGGCGCGACCCCGACGTGACCGAAAAGGCCATCGCCGCTGTTGCCGCTGACAAGAAGCGTGAGGCGGAAGCCGGCTGCGATGGCACCTGGGTGGCCCATCCCGATCTGGTCTCCGTCGCCCGGGAGCAGTTCGACGCCGTGCTCGGGGACCGGTCCAATCAGGTGAGCCGTCAGCGGGACGACGTCGACGTCGCGGCGAACGACCTCCTCGATCTCGACTTCCCCGGTCAGGTGACGGCCGACGGGGTGCGAACCAATGTCTCGGTCGGGATCCAGTATCTGGCTGCATGGCTGTCTGGGACCGGGGCCGCAGCCATCGAGAACCTGATGGAAGATGTGGCCACGGCCGAGATCTCGAGATCCCAGATCTGGCAGTGGGTCCACCACGGTGTGACGACATCGGACGGCGATGCTGTGACCGAGTCACTCGTCCGCAACATCGCTGGATCGGTCGTCGCAGAGTTGGAGGCCGCCGGACATCCGGCCGGAGACCGGCTCCACGAAGCTCGCAAAGTCTTCGAGGAGGTCGCGTTGTCGGACCAATTCGTCGACTTTCTGACCCTGCCCGCATACGAGCTCATCAACTAGGAGAACCCGTGAACCACATCGCACAAGAAGCCGCACGCCTCGCCGACGAGTGGAACAACGACTCCCGTTGGGACGGGATCGTCCGTGACTACAGCGCCGAAGACGCAGTCAGGCTGCGGGGCAGCATCAGGGAGCAACAGACGCTTGCCTACCGCATGGCCGACCGGCTCTGGAATCTGCTCCGTCACGAGGACTACGTCAACGCCCTCGGCGCGTTGAGCGGGGGCCAGGCGGTGCAGATGGTCAAGGCCGGCCTCAAGTCGATCTACCTCTCCGGGTGGCAGGTGGCAGGCGACGGCAACCTGGCCGGCGAGGTCTACCCGGACCAATCGCTGTATCCCGCCAACTCGGCACCCGCGATGGTCAAGCGGATCAACAACGCTTTGCGCCGCGCCGACCAGATCGCCTGGGCCGAAGGCGACACCGAGACCGACTGGTTCGTGCCGATCGTGGCCGACGGTGAGGCAGGGTTTGGCGGTGCCCTCAACGTCTTCGAGCTGACCAAGAGCTTCATCCAGGCTGGTGCCGCCGGAGTCCATTTCGAGGATCAGCTCGCCGCCGAGAAGAAGTGCGGCCACATGGGTGGCAAGGTGCTGGTGCCGACCGGTCAGCACATCCGGACCCTGCAGTCGGCGCGCCTCGCGGCTGACGTCATGGGGGTGCCGACGATCATCGTGGCCCGGACCGATGCCAACTCGGCCACCCTTCTCACCTCGGACATCGACCCCCGAGATCGGGAGTTCGTCGTCGGGGAGCGGACCGCAGAGGGATTCCATCAGGTGACCGGCGGGCTCGACTCGGCCATCGCCAGAGGGCTCGCCTATGCCCCATACTGCGACTTGATCTGGTGCGAGACGGCCAAGCCCGACCTCGACGAGGCACGGCGCTTCGCCGAGGCCATCCATGCCGAGTATCCGGGCAAGATGCTGGCATACAACTGCTCTCCGTCGTTCAACTGGAGCGCCAATCTGGACGAGGGAACCATCGCCCGGTTCCAGAAGGAGCTCGGGGCCATGGGTTACCGGTATCAGTTCATCACCCTCGCCGGGTTCCACGCCCTCAACGCTTCGATGTTCGAACTGGCCAACGGCTATGCAAAGAGTGGGATGTCGGCGTACGTCGAGTTGCAGGACGTCGAGTTCGACATGGAGTCGCTGGGCTACACCGCCACCAAGCATCAGCGCGAAGTGGGCGCGGGCTACTTCGATCTGATCAGCCAGGCCGTCACCGGCGGCCATTCCTCGACCCTCGCGCTCAAGGGCTCGACCGAAGAAGAGCAGTTCTAGACCATTCTGTGCGGGTTTGTGGCAACTCACCGCCGTAGATCCGCACAGAACGGTGATCGGGCGATTGAGCCATTCGCCGATTGGGTACACTGCCTTTCCGGAACATGCACAGTCATTCGCTCCGGAGGGAACCCGCATGAAGACCGTCCACGTCGTGGGCACCGGCACCATCGGTGAGCCGCTGATCGGCCTGCTGGCAGACAACAAGGCTCACTTCGGCATCGACGAGGTGACCTTCCACAAGCGCACGCCACTGATCACCGAGAAGGCAAAGGTCGAGGATCTGGTTCGACGTGGCGCCAACCTGGTCGTCGACGACAATCGGAAGTCGACGTTCGAGGAACTGGGACACGCGCCGAAATACGAGACCGAGGAAGCCATCGAGCGCGCCAGCGTCGTCATCGACTGCACCCCGGTCGGCAACGAGAACAAGGAGGAGTTCTACAAGGCCGCCATCGGGCCGGTCGGCTTCATGGCGCAGGGCTCCGAGTACGGATTCGGCAAGATGTACGCGCGGGGGATCAACGACGACGCCCTGATACGTGGTGAGGACAAGTTCCTCCACATCGTCAGCTGCAACACGCACAACATCGCGGTGCTCATCAAATCGCTGGCCATGGACACCGACGGGACCAGTCACCTCGAGAACGGCCGGTTCCTGTGCATGCGTCGTGCCAACGACATCTCCCAGGACACCGGCTTCATTGCCAGCCCGGTCGTCGGGGGTCACAGCGACGAGCGGTTCGGGACGCACCATGCCCGCGACGCCCACGACCTGTTCACGACGCTCGGCTACGACCTGAACATCCACTCCTCGGCGATCAAGCTGAACACCCAGTACATGCATTCGCTACATTTCTCGCTGAGCTTGGACCGGGACATCGACCTCGACGAGATTCGGGATCGGCTGGCAGCCAACACGCGGGTGGCGACCACTCACAAGAAGTCGGCCAACCAGGTGTTCTCTTTCGGTCGCGACCATGGCTACTACGGGCGGATCATGAGCCAGGCAGTGGTCTCGATCGAAACCCTCGCGGTGCGCAACGGCAACGAGATCGTCGGCTTCTCGTTCACACCGCAGGACGGAAACCCGCTCCTCTCGACCATCGCCGCCATGTTGTGGTACCTCGACCCAGAGACCATGGACGAGCGCATGGACATACTCCGTCGATACTTGTTCGAAGAGATCTAGAGAGCGAGCTTCCTGGATGGACCAAAAGGCGAGAGTCTTCGCCGAGGAAGCTATCCATGCCGTCGGCCGGCTCGAAGTAGCCACCGCCCGTACCTGCATCTCTCAGGCCTTCGACGAGGATCAATCGATAGGAGCCCTCGCCGACGCCATCTACCTCGCGTGTGCCGAGATAGAGGAGGACGACGGTGTCAGCACCGCCACCTGGAACACACTCGCCGACGCGGTCGACTCCCCGGAGCTGGTAGCCATCGTGGAGTCGAGCCGTACTTGAGCGTGCGCACCAAGTGTCGCTATCCGACTTCATCTGCGCACGCTTAGGCCCGTCCTAACCTCCCTGCCGTGATCGTCGAAGTCGTCACGGTGGGGACCGAGCTCCTCTTGGGCCAGATCGTCAACACCAACGCGTCCCACATTGGAGCGACGCTGGCCGACCACGGGCTGGATGCCCACTACCAGCAGGTGGTCGGGGACAACCTAACCAGGGTGGCCACCGCCATCGAAACGGCCATGGCCCGCGCCGACGCCGTGATCATCACCGGTGGGATCGGCCCTACTCGTGACGATCTCACCCGTGAAGCACTATCGGCTGCCACCGGTCGCCAACTGTTGATGAACGACGAATACGCGGATCGGCTTCGAGCGTGGTGGGAAGCGAGAGGACGTGAGATGCCCGAGTCGAACCTCCGCCAGGCCCAGCATCCGGAGGGCGCCGAGCTCGTCGTCAACCCGAAGGGCTCTGCCCCGGCCCTGATCCTCGACCACGAGGGCACGCTGATCTTCTGCATTCCCGGAGTCCCCGAGGAAATGAAGTATCTGCTCGATGAGGCCGTGATGCCGCGCATCCTGGAGCACTCGGGAGGGCCCGCCATGGTCGTGAGCAGGCTGTTGCGGACATGGGGCCAGAGCGAATCGATGGTCGGAGAGCTGTTGGACGATCTCTATCAGGGGTCGACGAACCCCTCGGTCGCGTTCCTGGCATCGGCCGGGGAGATCAAGGTCCGAATCACTGCCAAGGCGGACGATCGGTCGACGGCGCTGGCGATGATCGAGCCGATCGCCGAGGAGGTGAAGCGGCGTCTCGCCCCCTGGTACTTCGCCGAGGGTGACGACACGATCCTTCGAATTCTCGCCCGGGTGCTGGGAGAGAAGGGCTGGTTCATCGGAACCGCCGAGTCGATGACGGGTGGGATGGTGGCGGCCGCCCTCACGTCCTCGCCCGGGTCCTCGAACTATGTCCGGGGCGGTCTGGTGGCCTATGACCCACAGCTGAAAGCGAAGCTCCTCGGGGTGACCAACATCGGCACTGTGGTCGACATGGAGACGGCGGTGGAGATGGCCGAGGGGGGTCGCGACTTGCTCGACGCCGATGTGGTGGTGGCGGTCACCGGCTCGGCCGGACCGGACCCGTTGGAGAAGCCGCCAGGGACCGTGATCATCGCCGTCGCCACTCCCGAGGGCACCAGAGGCCGTGAGCTGCGCATGCCCGGTGACCGGGAGAGGGTGATGGCCTACGGCACCACGAGCGCCCTCCATCTCGCTCGTCTCGCGATCACCGGCCAGTGGTGGACGACCTAGTCGGCCGGGTCTTCCTGGCGGCTCCGCTACCGCCGGAGATTCGCTTCGCTCTGGCGGAACGCGTCGCCGAGATGCCGATTCCCGGCAAGGTCGGTCCTGCTGACAACTGGCACATCACCCTCCGGTTTCTCGACACAGTGGACCGGGTGACATACGAGAGGTTCCTCGCCGGGATGGACCCGGTCGCCGAGACCTCCTTCGGCATTCGGCTCGATGGTTTCGGCGCGTTCCCCAACGAGCGAAAGGCCACTGTCTTCTGGGCAGGCGTCACTGCCGGATCGACTCAGCTCGCCCTCATCAACGAACAGGCCGAGGAGGCCGCTCTCGGCGCCGGGCTGTTGCCGGAGGAGCGACCATTTCACCCGCACGTGACGCTCTCCCGAATCAGACCGCCGGTCGACGTGCGCGACATCGTCGACGAGGAGCTGCAGCTCTCCTGGAGATGCCAGACCCTCGTTATGTATCGCAGCCATCTCGGACGGGGCCCTGCTCACTACGAACCTCTCGACTCGTTGGACCTCATCGGATGAGCCCCTTGACTCGCCGGGTCTCATTGGGTAAATCAACAGTGCGAACACATGTTCGGTCTAGTGTGAAGGCTCCGATGGAGAAAATCTTGTCACAAGCCACCGATACGGTCTCGAAGATATGAGTCAGGAAGGACGCAACGTGGAACGCGAAAAAGCATTGGACATGGCGGTCAGCCAGATCGAGAGACAATTCGGCAAGGGCGCCATCATGAAGATGGGCGACGCGGCGAACCGCAAGGTCGATGTCATCCCCACCGGAGCACTCTCCCTCGACCTCGCTCTCGGAGTCGGCGGTGTTCCCCGCGGACGTATCGTCGAAGTGTATGGCCCGGAGAGCTCGGGCAAGACCTCGCTCGCTCTCCACATCGTGGCCGAGGCACAGCGCAACGGTGGTATCGCAGCCTTCATCGATGCCGAGCACGCCCTCGACCCGATCTACGCCAAAGCGATCGGTGTCGACGTCGACGAGCTGTTGATCTCACAGCCCGACACCGGGGAACAGGCGCTCGAGATCGCCGACATGCTGATCCGCTCCGGCGCCCTCGACGTGCTGGTGATCGACTCGGTGGCAGCCCTCGTGCCTCGAGCCGAGATCGAAGGTGAGATGGGTGACAGCCACGTCGGTCTCCAGGCCCGTCTCATGAGCCAGGCACTGCGCAAGCTGGCCGGAACCCTCAACAAGTCGAAGACCACCGCCATCTTCATCAACCAGCTCCGGGAGAAGATAGGTGTGATGTTCGGGTGCCTGTCTTATGGCACCTGGGTCACCCTGGCCGACGGCACGCAGGAGAAGATCGGCAAGATCGTCGACCAGGAGATGGACGTCGAGGTCCTCGCCGTCGATCCGGAGACCGGGAAAGTCGAACCCAAGAAGATCGTCAACTGGTTCGACAATGGCAACGCAGACGAGTTTCTGCAGTTCACCGTCTACAAGCCGGAGGGAAATGGCAGAGCGCAGTTCGCTGCAACCGCCAACCATCTCATCTCGACTCCCGGCGGTTGGAGGGAAGCCGGTGAGCTGATCGAAGGGGACCGGGTGTTGATGCCTCTAAAGCACTACCTGTCCGACCAGCAGCGCCAGTTGGTGTTGGGTGGTCTGATGGGTGACGGTTCCGTCTTCCCGAAACGGGAGCATTCCAATGGGTCCGGCATGATGTCCCGATTCCGATTTGGCCACGGTCCGAAGCAGAACGAGTACGCCGCTTGGAAGGCCGGTCTGCTCGAAGGGGTGCCCACCACCATCTCACCACATTCCAAAGGCGGGGTGATGGTCGAGACCACGCCGCTCGCCGAATTGGATGCCTTGCGGGAGGCGGTGTACATCGGTAGCAAGAAGGTGTTCAGCTGGGACTACCTCAAGGAGTTGACGCCCTTCGCTCTCGCCATCTGGTATCTCGACGACGGCTCCTTCCAGGTTCGTCGCAAGGACGGTTCGGCCGGACGTTCCGATATTTGCGTCCAGGCGATGAGCAAGGGCACTCAGACCCGTCTCGTGCAGCATCTCAACGACTCTTTCGGTCTCAGCTGCAGGCTCATCGATCGAGCCGGAAAAGCTGTGATCGTGTTCGACCGTGATGGAACCGAGGCTCTACACCAACTCATCGCCCCGTATGTTCCGGAGTGCATGGAGTACAAGCTGCTCCAGCATCATCGTGGTCGAGATGCGGTTGAAGTCGAGCCCGCCAAAGAGCGTTACGAACTGGCTGCAGTGCCGATCGTGGACATTCATGTGAAGCCGCCGACGCGAAGCATGCGTCGCTTCGACCTCGAGATCGAGGGGCACCACAACTATCTCGCTGACGGTGTAATGGTCCACAACTCACCTGAGACGACCCCCGGTGGCCGTGCCCTCAAGTTCTACTCCTCGGTCCGGCTCGACATCCGTCGCATCGAGGCGATCAAGGACGGCACCGACAACGTGGGCAACAGGGTCCGGGTCAAGGTGGCCAAGAACAAGATGGCTCCACCGTTCCGTCTCGCCGAGTTCGACATCATGTTCGGTCAGGGCATCTCGAGGGAAGGGTCGCTGCTCGACATCGCGGTCGATGTCGGCGTCGCCAAGAAGAGCGGTGCCTGGTACACCTTCGATGACGACCAACTGGGGCAGGGTCGGGAGAACGCCAAGCGCTTCCTTCGGGAAAACCCGGAGCTCGCCATGCAGCTCCAGGCCAAGGTCTACGAGGCGGTTGGCATGGTCAACAGCGAGGAGCCCGAAGGGGCTGCTGAGACACCGAAAGAGCCCGACGAGGCCGCGACCGCAGAAAAGCCCGAAGAGGCCGCCGCAGAAGACTGAGCCTCGACTGCGCTGCATCGAGTCTCGGTTTCCGCAACGGTGTGCAGCGCGGTTGAGGGGAAGCTTCAGAGTCCGAATAGCCGATGGGGACATTTCGGCTGCTCGTGGCTCATCGTTGTTCGCGAAACATGTTCTGGCATGCTGGATCGTGCGGTAGGATCAATGTCCGACACACGAGACCAACTTGAACACAACCGGAACCAACGAGACATGTCAGGAGGAGCGCACAGCCAACGGGTGAGTTGATCCCTCGTTTCTGAACCCGCTTCATTTTCGTGTGCCGGGCCCGGCGTCTCGATCGGAGACGAGGGTTCGGCATATCTTGTCTTAGAGGTCCTCGGGGAAGGGGCCAACATGACCACCGCTCAGACGATTGGACTTTCAGTCCTGGGGGTCGTCATCGGGCTGGGATTCGGATACCTGATCGCCCGTCTCGCCATGGCGAGGAGGCGCGAGCGGGACAGTGTGAGCGCCGAGGACATGGTGACGTCGGCGCGACTCGACGCACAGAAGATCCTCGCCAAGGCCGAGGAGGAAGGCAGGGCCAAGGCCGACGCCTACCGGGAGAAGGAGGAGGAGGCCCTCGCCCATCGCAAGCTGGAGCTGGGCAATCTCGAGACACGTCTCGCCCAGCGTGAAGAGACGCTGGAACAGCGCGCATCAAACCTCGCCCAGAGGGAAAAGCTGTTGATCGACCGCGAGGACGAGGTGACCGAGATCCGTGGCAAGCTCGGGCTCCTCAAAGAGGAGGCCCGGAGCCGTCTGGAAGAGATGGCCGGCATCGATGTCGCCGCGGCCAAGGCGGAGCTCCTCGAACAGGTCGAGGACGAAGCCCGCCGCGAGGCGATGATCCTCGTGCGTGACATGGAGGTGAAGGCCCGGGAGGAGGCTGATCGGCGCGCTCGCCGGATCCTGGCCACGGCCATCCAGCGTCTCGCTGGCGAGGTCGTCACCGAGACCACGGTCTCTGTCATCGAGCTCCCCTCGGACGAGATGAAAGGGCGGATCATCGGTCGTGAGGGTCGCAACATCCGTCACCTCGAGTCTGTGACCGGAACCAGTTTGATCGTCGACGACACCCCCGAGGCGGTGTCGGTGAGCTCGTTCGACCCCGTCAGGAGAGAGGTGGCCAGGATCACGGTTGAGCGTTTGGTCGCCGATGGGCGCATCCATCCCGCCTCTATCGAGGAGGCGTACGAGAAGGCAAAGGACGAAGTCGAGCAGTCGATTCGCGATGCAGGGGAGTGGGCGCTGGTCGAAGTCGGCGTTTCCAGGATGCATCCCGAGCTGATCACGCTCATGGGTCGTCTCAAGTACCGCACGTCGTATGGCCAGAACGTCCTCAACCACCTCGTGGAGACGGCGAATATCGCTTCGATGCTCGCCTCCGAGCTGGGAATCGACCCGGGCCCGGTGAAGCGAGCGGCTCTGCTCCACGACATCGGCAAGGCAGTCACCCATGAGGTCGAGGGGTCACACGCCCTGATCGGTGCCGAGATCGCCCGACGCTTCGACGAAGACCCCGCGGTCGTGCACGGCATCGAGGCACATCACAACGAGGTCGAGCCACGCACGGTGCTGGCGGTGATCGTTCAGGCCGCCGACGCGGTGTCGGCGGCACGTCCGGGGGCGAGACGAGAGACACTCGAGGGTTACGTCAAACGTCTCGAGCGTCTGGAGAGCATTGCCCTCGACTTCGTCGGCGTCGAAGAGGTATTCGCCCTCCAGGCCGGCCGCGAGGTGCGTGTCGTCGTCGACCCGGGCGGGGTCACTGACATGCAGGCGAGAGAGCTCTCCCGCCAGATCGCCCGTAAACTGGAGGAGGACCTCCAGTATCCGGGCCAGATACAGGTCACCGTGATCCGCGAGTTCCGCGCCACCGACTACGCCCGCTAACTCGAACCCGGAGTTCCTCGAGCCACATATGACCGAAATCCGCTCAACTACACAAGTTCTGCTCCCCGCTCCCACCACGCGTGAGCGGCCCACCCGGCCCGCCACCCGGCAGGGGAAGAGCTACTTCATCCGCACCTTCGGGTGCCAGATGAACGAGCACGATTCGGAGCGCATCGCCGGCTTGTTCGAGCAGGATGGCATGACGGCGACCGACGGCTATGGCACTGCCGACGTGGTCTACGTCAACACCTGCACGATTCGCGAGAACGCCGACAACCGCATGTACGGAAACCTGGGGCAGCTGAAGGCGATCAAGGACGACAACCCGGCCATGCTTCTCGTGGTCGGGGGTTGTGCCGCTCAGAAGGACCGGGAGATGGTCCGGAAGAAGGCGCCCTGGGTCGATGTGGTCATGGGCACCCACAACCTCGACAGGGTCCTCGACCTGATCGACCACGCCGAGCAGTGGGGTCCGATCACCGAGGTAGTGGACGAGCTCCAGGCGATGCCATCGTCGTTGCCGGTGCGTCGGGAGCTGGAGCACTCGGCATGGGTCACCATCCAGGTTGGATGTAACAACACCTGCACTTTCTGCATCGTCCCTTCGGTGCGTGGAGTGGAGGTATCGCGTCGTCCTGGCGACATCGTCCGTGAGGTCGAGAGGCTGGCCGGCGACGGTGTGGTCGAGGTGACGCTGCTCGGCCAGAACGTAGACACCTACGGACGGGACCTGGCGATCGATGGGCGCCGCCGCCCCATCTTCGGTGATCTGCTCCGACGTGTCGGAGAGGTCGACGGAATACGCCGGGTCCGTTTCACCAGTCCTCACCCGAACGACTTCCGAGAGGACGTCGCCCGCGCCATGGCCGAGACGGAGGCGGTCTGCGAGCAGTTGCACTTCCCGCTTCAGTCCGGGTCGAATCGCATTCTCTCGGCTATGCACCGGGGCTATCACCGAACCAAGTACATGGACCGCCTGGCGATGGCCCGGGAGACGATCCCGGGGCTTGCAGTGTCCACCGACGTCATCGTCGGGTTTCCCGGTGAGACCGACGAGGACTTCGACGAGACCATGGAGGTCGTCGAGGAGGCCAGATTCGACCAGGCCTTCATGTTCATCTTCTCGCCCCGTCCCGGCACCGCGGCAGC
>DASUUP010000134.1:0-9087 GCA_036373995.1 Acidimicrobiia bacterium | reverse complement strand
CGCTATGCGGCACCTACGGGCTGAAAGTCACCTATGGCCGGATCCCGCTCGAAGGAGTCTTTCCGCTCGTCTCGTCCATCGACACGGTCGGCCCCTTGGCCGACTCGCTTGAGAACATCGATCGCTCCTACCGGGCGATGTCGGGAGACGACACACCCGAGTCAGCACCGTCGCGTCTCCGCATAGGGGTACCCGAGCCATGGTACGGAGAGGCGCCTCTGGACGACGACGTCCGGGCGGTGTTCGAGTCGGCGATCGCATCGTTTAAGGATCTGGGAAACGAGGTACATCCCATACACATGCCCGACGCGATTCCGAGCCGCCAACTGATCGATGCCATAGGTCCCGAGGTCACTGCCGCCCATCGTGAGTACCGGAGCCGGGGCGAGCCCTACGGCACTGCGGTTGCATCCCGCATCGAAGTAGCCGAGAGTGTCACTCCCGAGGCCGCCAGGAAAGCACGCGGGTGGCAGGAGATGATTCGTTCACGATTCGCAGATGCTTTCGCCACGGTCGACCTCCTGGTGACACCGACATCCGCAGCCCGGCGGAAGGTCATCGGTGAGGACAACATCGGGGGGAAGAGCCACCGCACGGTGATCTCGTATTTCACCGCGCTGGTCAACCACGCCCTTCACCCGGCGCTTGCCCTGCCGATAGTGAACTCGGGAGCCCCTCCAGCCTCCCTTCAAGTGATCGGCCCTCTTCACTCGGAGGCCGGTTTGATCGGTTTCGGGAGGTCTCTGGACGACGCCGGTGTCACCGGTTTCACGCCCGCTCCGGCAAATTCACCTATCCCAGGGGGTGGATAGACTTGGATGTACAAGACATGAATCAGGCGGTCAGCGTCACCGACACCAACCGGGGCCGCTGGCCGCGCCCAAACGCCAAATTTCACATCATCAAGGAAGTGACCCAAAGTGGCTGATGAAATCGCCACCGCAGACCCCTCCTCCACCCCCACCGAAGAACTCGATCAACTCGTGATCCGCTTCGCCGGCGACTCCGGCGACGGGATGCAGCTCGCCGGAAACCGTTTCACCGACGCTTCCGCGCTCTTCGGCAACGACCTGGCCACGCTCCCCAGTTTCCCGGCGGAGATCCGCGCCCCCGCCGGAACCCTCCCCGGAGTCTCGAGCTTCCAGGTGCAGATAGCCGACTTCGACATACTGACGGCCGGCGACGCCCCGGACTGTCTGGTCGCCATGAACCCGGCTGCCCTGATGAAGAACTTCAAGGACCTTCGTCAGGGTGGGACGCTCATCGTGAACACCGACGCCTTCGACGAGCGCAACCTGGCCAAAGCCGGGTACGAGTCGAACCCATTGGAGGACGACTCGCTGATCGGCTATCGCGTCATCCAGGCTCCGATGGACGAGTTGACCAAGGAAGCCGTCAAGGACACCGGCGTGTCGGGGCGCAACGTCCTTCGCTCGAAGAACTTCTTCGCACTCGGGTTGATGGCCTGGCTGTTCCATCGCCCCACGGAGCCCACGATCGAGTGGGTCGAGAAGAAGTTCGCCAAGAAGCCAGAAGTAGCAGCCGCCAACAAGGCCGCCTTTAAGGCCGGCTACACCTTTGGTATCGCCACCGAGGCGACGAAGAACACCTTCGAGGTCAAGCCGGCCGCCCTCGCGGAAGGGACCTACACCAATGTCAACGGGAACACCGCCCTGGCATGGGGGCTCATCACCGCCTCACAGAAGGCAAATCTGCCGCTGTTCTACGGCACCTACCCGATCACACCGGCCTCTGACGTTCTCCACGAGCTATCCCGCCACAAGAACTTCGGTGTGAGGACGTTCCAAGCCGAGGACGAGATAGCCGGCGTCGGCAGCGCCATCGGGGCAGCGTTCGCCGGGAACCTCGCCGTGACCGGTTCGTCCGGCCCCGGCATCGCACTCAAGTCGGAGGCGATCTCGCTCTGCTTCATGCTGGAGCTGCCCATGATCGTCATCAACGTTCAGCGTGGAGGGCCGTCCACCGGTCTCCCCACCAAGCCGGAGCAATCCGACCTGTTGTTCTCCCTGTACGGGCGGCACGGTGAGGCGCCGCTGCCGGTGCTGGCCATAGCCTCACCGTCCGATGCTTTCGGGATGGCCATAGAGGCGGCCCGGATCGCCATCAAGTACATGACACCCGTGATGCTCCTGAGTGACAACCAGATCGCCAACGGCTCGGAGCCATGGCTGCTGCCGGACGTGGACGAGATCCCGCCCATCGACGTGAGGTTCGCCACGAAGGCCAACGGCCCCGACGGCACGTTCCTCCCCTATATGCGCAACGTCGACACGTTCGCCCGGCCCTGGGCGGTGCCCGGCACACCTGGCTTGGAGCACCGCATAGGTGGTCTGGAGAAGGAGTCGATCTCCGGCAACGTGTCCTACGACCCCAACAATCACCAGCTCATGACCGACACCCGGGCATGGAAGGTCGCCAACATCGCCAACGACATCCCCGACGTGGAGGTCGACGGTGAGGAGGACGCCGAGATCCTCGTCTTGGGTTGGGGGTCGACCTACGGAACCATCCGCGCCGCGGCCCGGCGGGCCCGCATCGACGGCAAGAAGGTCGCCACTGCTCACCTGCGTTACCTGAACCCACTGCCCAACAACCTCGGTGACGTTCTCCGCTCCTTCGACAAGATCCTCATCCCGGAGATGAACACCGGGCAATTGCTGAAGGTGATCCGTGCCGAGTACCTCATCGACGCCTTCGGTCTCAACAAAGTGGCGGGTGAGCCTTTCAAAGTGAGCGAAATCAACGAGAAGATCACGGAGATGGTCAAATGACCGCCCCCTCATACACCCGAGCAGACTTTCAGACCGACCAGGAGGTCAGGTGGTGCCCTGGATGTGGCGACTACACGATCCTGGCCTCGGTCCAGATGTTCCTCGCCGGTCTGGGAAGGCCGCGGGAGGAGTTCGTCTTCATCTCCGGCATTGGCTGTGCGGCCCGTTTCCCCTACTACGTGGAGACCTACGGGATGCACTCGATCCACGGTCGGGCCCCCGCCATCGCCACCGGCCTGGCGACCGCGCGCCCCGACCTCTCGGTTTGGGTGATCACCGGAGACGGCGACGCCCTCTCCATCGGAGGCAACCATCTGATCCATGCCCTGCGACGCAATGTCAACCTGAAGATCATCCTGTTCAACAATCAGATCTACGGATTGACCAAGGGCCAGTACTCGCCGACCTCGGAGGTGGGAAAGTCGACCAAGTCGTCCCCCTTCGGATCGATCGACTACCCGTTCAACCCGGTGTCTTTGGCTCTGGGCGCCGATGCCACGTTCGTGGCTCGCACACTCGACATGGATCGCAACCACACCCAGGAGATGCTGAAGAAGGCTTACGAGCACGAAGGCACCGCCTTCATCGAGGTCTATCAGAACTGCAACGTCTTCAACGACAAGGCGTTTATCCAGTTGACCGGTAAGGAAGAGCGGGTGCACAACCGCATCGACCTCCAGCACGGCAAGCCCATCGTGTTCGACGAGGGTTCGAAAGCCATCGTGCTCCGTGGCGGCGAGGCGGAGGTCGTCGACTCCTCCTCGGTGGACCCCAAGGCCATCCTCGTCCACGACGAGACCCGGCCCGACCCCTCCGTCGCTTTCGCTCTGAGCCGAATCTCCCACGGACCGAATGGCCCGACGCCAATTGGCGTTTTCCGCAACGTGAAGCGGGACGCCTATGACATCGCGGTCAACGCCCAGGTCGAGGCGGCCAAAGAGAAGATGGGCCCTGGAGACATCAACAAGCTGATTCGCTCTCACGGCACATGGACCGTCGGTCCCACGTCACCCAACGGCTCATCCAACGGGGGCTCCGGCGGCTCGGACAGCTCGGAGTAGCGATGAAGAGCCGGATCTCCCGCTAAGCGGGTCTAATCGCCAAACATCGTTCTGAGCGCGGCGATCTGGTCGTCGATAGGGCGGGCTCGCATCTCCAACGCCGCCAGATCATCGCCCTCGAATCGCTTGTCGATGGCTCGCAGGTCGTCGTAGTCGGCCTCACCGAGTGACCTGCCTGCAGACTCCAGCCGGTGTACCAGCCGGCCGACCACGTGGTGAGCCTCCCGGAACGGCACGCCGCGGGTGACCAGCGTCTCGGCGAGAGGCAAAGCGGCGGTGTCCGATCCCGGTGTCGGGAATTCGAACCCGGAATCTTCGAGCAGCGCAGTCATCGCGTCGAGACATCGGCCGAGAGTGTCGTCGGCGTGGAAGACCGCCCGCTTGTCCTCCTGCAGGTCGCGGTTGTAAGAGAGCGGCAATGCTTTCTGCAAGGTGAGAATCGCCTGAGTGTCCCCGATCACGCCGGCTGCCCGGCCTCGAACCAGCTCGGCGATGTCCGGGTTGCGTTTGTGGGGCAGCGCCGATGATCCCGTGCTGACCGAGTCTCCGGGTGTCATCCATCCGAACTCTCGACTGGCCCAGAGGGTGAGCTCCTCGGCGAGGCGGGAGAGATGCACCATGGCCTGGGCGCAACAGAAGATGTACTCGGAGACGAAGTCCCGGGATCCAACGGCATCAAGTGTGTTCGGGATGGGCCCGAGCATTCCCAACGCTTCAGCCACCATGTTCCGGTCGAGTGGCAGTGTCGAGCCGGCCGATGCCCCGGCACCCAAGGGAGATTCGTTGAGACGCGATGCACAGTCGGAGAAGCGGCCGACATCGCGGACTGCCATCCAGGCGTACGCCAGGAGATGATTGCCGAACGAGGTCACCTGCGCTTGCTGAAGATGCGTGTAAGTCGGGACGATCACGTCGGCCGTTCCTTCGGCCAAGGTCACGAGAGTCTCTATCCAGTGACGCAGCTGGCCCGAACGCTCGTCGGCCGCTCCCCTCAGGTAAAGCCGCAGATCGAGGGCGACCTGGTCGTTTCGGGATCTCCCGGTGTGCAGCTTGCCGGCCACCTCGCCAACCAGCTCGCCGAGGCGTCGCTCCACGGCGGTGTGGACGTCTTCGTCACTCTCCTCGAACACGAACGAATCGGCTCCCTCGAGGATCTGTCGCAAGCCGGCTACGAGAGTCTCTGCCTCACCCGTCTCGATGATCCCCGTTTCGCCGAGCATGGTGACATGGGCGATCGACCCTTCGATGTCGACCGTGAGCAGACGGCGGTCGGATACGTCGCCGGTGAATTGCCGCGTGACGTCGGACATCTCCCCGTCGAAGCGCCCGCCCCAGAGTGTCATGGAGAGTCGCCAAAACCCCTGACGCGCAGGGCGTTCAGGTTGATGAACCCCTTTGCGTCGGACTGGTCATAGACGTCATCCGCCTCGAAGGTGGCTATGTCCTCGCTGTAGATGCTGTTGGGCGATCGCCTCCCCGAGATCGTGACCGAGCCCTTGTAGAGGCTCAGGCGGGCCTCACCGGTGACTGCTGCCTGGATCTCGTCCATGGTCGACTGCAGGGCCTGCCGCTCCGGGGAATACCAGAACCCGTTGTAGGCGATGCGGGCGTATCTGGGAGCTAGGTCATCCCTGAGATGCAGCACCTCGCGGTCGAGGACGATCGACTCGACGGCCCGGCGGGCGGCGTGGAGCACGGTGCCACCCGGCGTCTCGTAGACACCGCGGCTCTTGATGCCGACGAACCGGTTCTCCACGATGTCGACCCTGCCCACTCCGTGGGCTCCGGCCACCTCGTTGAGGTGAGTAACCAGGTCGACGGGACCGAGGCGCTCGCCGTCGACGCTCACCGGGTTGCCCGACTCGAACCCGACCACCAGCTCTTGCGGCTCGTCGGGAGCATCTCGGGGGTCGGCGGTCATCCGGAACATTCCCTTCGGGGGAGGCGACCACGGATCCTCGAGGACGCCGCCCTCATAGGAGATGTGAAAGAGGTTGGCGTCCATCGAGTAGGGGGACTCCTGGGTCACTGGAGTGGGGATCCCCCTCGCCTCGGCGTACGCAACCAGATCGGCGCGGCCACCCATCTTCCACTCCCTCCAGGGGGCGATGGTCTCGAGCTCGGGGGCGAGGGCTGCGGTCGAGAGCTCGAATCTGACCTGATCGTTTCCTTTCCCGGTAGCGCCGTGGGCGATGGCGTCGGCGTCGTGCCGTCGAGCCGTCTCGACGAGCCCCTTGGTGATGATGGGACGGGCAAGAGACGTCCCGAGGAGATACTCGGTCTCGTAGACGGCAGCGGCACGCAACGCGGGGAACACCGCATCGGTTACGAACTCCTCCTTCAGGTCCCCTACGACGGCATCGACCGCGCCGGTGTCGAGCGCCTTCGCCCGTGCCTCCTCGACCTCCTCTCCCTGACCGACGTCAGCGGTGAAGGCAACGACCTCGGCGTCGTACTCCTCACGCAACCAGGCGAGGATCACCGAGGTGTCGAGGCCCCCTGAGTAGGCGAGTACGACTTTCATCGCAGGAACGATGGCGCGTCGGCCTCGTCTTGTAAAGATCGGTCAGGGGCAGACAACCACCGGGACATCGATGGAGGCGCCGCCGGCGTTGCCCAACTCGTCGGTGGCCACCACCCGGGCCGAAGCAGTTTGGACCGTGGTGAACGGGCCTATCTCTGCTTCGAAGATGTCGTCACCGACGTCGGTCATCGGAGTCTCCTGGTTCGATCCTCCATCGGGGCTCCATCTGACGACCACAGTCTCGAGCGGTGAGCGATCCCGGACGCGGACCGAGATCGTGGTGCGAGTGTTGGGACAGTCCGGGCTGCCGCTCACCTCTACCTGGGCCGGACTGGCCTGGGGGTTGTGCAGCACCGGATTGTCCATGTGTATCCCGGTGACGGCGATGGCCACCGACCCGCCGTCCCATGTCACGGTGATCGACTCTTGGATCTCCCCTTCGATCACGCCTTCACGGTCGAGGACCACGTCATAGGTCACTGTGTCACCGGCTCCCAGCTCTTCTCCCCCGGCGGACAGGATGATGGTCTCCACGCTGGGCTCGACCGCGAACTCGATCGGCTGGCCGCCGGTGTTGCTGATCTCGAACTGACCCGTGGTCGCCTCGTCGCCGAAATCGATGGCATCGGTGGAGACCTCGATGGTGCCCGGGACGGCGGGTTGAGTCGTTTCCGCTCCGGGTGCAGTGGTTCCGATGCCAATCGTGGTCGTGGTGGAACCGGGAGCAGTGGTCGTCGTGCTCCCTTCGGCCACCGGCGGCGCGTTTTCGGGCCCCTGGATCGGCTCGAACTGGGCTGAGACTCCGATGCCAAGCAAGCCGACCATGAGCGTGACGAGGGCGAAGATTCCCAACTTGGCGCCGTCGCTGAGCTCACCGCCGATCCGAACCGGGGTTGGGGCAGGGGGAGGCTCTTCGCCCCTCCCCACCTCGACCAATATCTCACGGCGTAGATGGGCCGGGGCAGCCACAACCATGATCTCGGGCAGGACGTTGGCTGGCGCGATGAGAAAAGAGCGGCGTCCCTGACAGATCCCACATCCGCCGATGTGTTGGGTGACACGGGCTCTCACCTCCGGATCGAACCTGCCACCCCAATCACCCAGCACTCGCTGGAGCTCGTCGCAGTCGTCACTCCCCAGTCGTGCGATCAGCACGGCCCCGAGAGCCTTCTCGACGCGGCCTCTCATCCTGGAGACGAGCACGTCGAGGTGAGACATCTCCACGCCCATTGCCTCGGCCAGATCCGCTCCCTCGAGTCCCTCGGTGAGGTGGAGTGCCATGAGCTCCTGATCGCGTTCGCCAAGTCCGTCCACCGCCTGCCAGACGAGGGCTCGTAGCTCGTTCCGTTGGACTCCCATCGCCAAGTCCCCCTCGTCGACAAGCGTCTCCGGCTCCTCTTTCCCCGAGGTGGCCCTGGCACGGTGCCGGCCCTTGGCCCTCGCCTCGTTGCGGGCGATCGCAAACAGCCAGGGACGGAGTCTCTCGGGATCCTTCAGCTGATCGAGTCGGCCGGCCGCCGTGAGGAACGCGTCGTGTGAGGCATCTGACGCACCGTTCGGGTCACGGAGCATGGTGAGGCAATAGGAGTAGACCCGATCGGCATAGCGGTCGTATATGCCTGCAAACGCGGTCTGATCACCAGCGCGAAACGCTGTCACCAGCTCGGCATCGGTGTGTCGTTCGAAATCGGACATACATTCAGGGCAGACGCGTGCCCGGGTGAATCCTTACACCCGTAGCTCCCAATTCCCGCATTATCGGTGACTGAAACCCCGTAATCGAGACCATCTCGATCATGGCAGTGGCGTCTCCTTTCTCATGCGATGGCTGGGGAAGGGGCCGAACCAGCCGAGCAGCAAGATGAGGAAGGCGATGCCCGATCCGGCCACGAAGGTCGAACCGGTGCCGATCAGTCCCACCGACCATCCGGCGAGGAGGGGGCCGATGGTCTGGCCGAGGCGGGCAAATCCGACCCAAACCGCGATGACCACCGCCCGGTGCTCGTCCGGGGCGTCCTCCATGTTGAGGTCCTGGAGCATCGGGATGAAGAAACCCTCACTGGCGCCGTATGTGAGAGCCGCCAGGACGACGATTGCCACGGTGGTGGTGAGGCCGATGGTCACGTAGGCAACGATCAAGAGGGTCGACGAGAACACCACCACGGTGCGGGCGCTGGTGGCCTGGCGCATGCGGGCGAGGTTGAACGAGGCCACGGTGGCGGTGATCGCCGGAAGAGAGATGAGCAGGCCCCGCGCCCCGGCCTCCATGCCGAACACCTCGTTCAGATGGACCGGCAGAACTGTCAGAAAGAGCCCGAAGATGGCGATGAAGACGAGAAAGCCGCCGAGTATCGAAGCGCGGAGAATGGGTCGGCGCAGCACGACGAGCGCCTCCCCGAACTGGTCTCTGACGTTGGGGGGATCTTCCGGTCGTCGCCCGTCGAGGACTGTCCACGCCGCGGCAGCGGTTCCCAATGCGACGGTGTAGATGGCGAAAGTCACCCGCCACCCGGCCGCCTCTGTCAGGGTTCCGGAGAGCAAGGGAAGGGCGGCGAGACCGATGGTCAGAATCGCCGAATTTCGTCCGATGAGCCGGGTCCGATCCAGACCCGTCCAGTTGTCCCCGATCAGGACCACGGCGAGGTTGACCAGGGCAGCCGATCCGATGCCCTGCAAGAAACGGGCCAGAAGCAGGATCTCGAAGGTGGGA
>DASUUP010000133.1:0-2959 GCA_036373995.1 Acidimicrobiia bacterium | reverse complement strand
ATCCAGAGGTTCCTCGCCCAGCCGATGTTCGTGGCGGAGCAGTTCACCGGTCAAGAAGGCATCTACACCCCGCTCGAGGAGACGATCTCTTCGTTCAAGGCGCTCATCGACGGGGAGATGGACAGATTCCCCGAACAGGCCTTCTACATGGTCGGGGGCCGCGAGGACGTGGAGAAACGGGCGAACGAGATGGCAGGCGAGGCAGCCTGATGGCTAAACCGTTCCAGGTCGACGTCGTGTCGCCCGAAGCGACCGTTTGGAGTGGGCAGGCCACGATCGTGGTCGCCCGCACCCCCGAGGGTGAGCTGGGCATCATGGCGGACCACGAGCCGCTGATGGGTGCCCTGGCCACCGGTCCCGTCGAGATCGAGTCGGAGACCGGAGAGCGCACCACGATTGGCGTCTATGGCGGGTTCATCCAGGTACTCGACAACCAGGTGACCCTCATCACCGACCGGGCCCGGATCACAGAGACCCACGCCGAGGCATCGGCAGCAGCCAAGGAGCTGGCCGAAGACGAGGCCGCCGAGGCGGAGCTGGCCGACGAAGGGCCCTGACACCTCGAACCCGGGGTTCCTGACGCCGGATACGGCGCAAATCCGCTCATGTTGGGAGCCGCGCGGCCCCGGGTAAGGTCCCAACTCCCTAGCGTCAGGCTCGATGCCCTCGTCCACAGACATCCCATTGGTGATCGCCCTCGTGGCTTTGCTGCTTCTTGCGGTCTTCCTCGCCGCGGCAGAAGCTGCGGTGCTTCGGGTCACCGAGATCAGGGCCCGTGCCCTCGCCGCTCGAGGTGGCCGACGTTCGGCTCGCCTGCTCGATCTGGTCGAGCGGCTGCCCGAGGTTCTCAACCTCATATTGCTTCTGGCCCTGTTGGCCCAGATCGGCTCGGCGACCATCACCGGGATTCTGGCGCAACGTTGGTTCGGCAACCTCGGAGTGACAATTGCCTCAATTGTCCTCACCATCGTCCTCTACATCTACGGCGAGGCGATACCCAAGACCTACGCGGTCCGCCATGCCGAACGGACCGCGATGTTTGTCAGCGCTCCGATCGCGCTCCTCGAACGCATATTTCGACCCGTGGTGAGCCTGTTGGTGTGGATTGCCGACATCCAGATGCCGGGCAAGGGGGTCACGACGAGTGCCACCGTCACCGAAGACGAGCTGAGACTCCTCGCCGTCGAGGCCGCGGACGAGGGGGAGATCACCGATATCGATCGCCATCTCATCGATCGCGTGTTCCGGTTCGGAGACCGAGAGGTCGACGACATCATGGTCCCGCGTCCGGACATCGTGGCGGTCGAGGGCTCGACGCCGCTATCCGAGGCATTGGGGATTGCCCTCGAAGCGGGTCATCGTCGGCTGCCAGTCTACAGCGAGGATCTGGACAACATCGACGGAGTCGTGCGGCTCCGCGATCTGATCGAAGCGAGAGATCAAGGTGAGACCAGCCTCCTCCCGCTGACTTATGAGCCACTGGTTGTTCCTGAGTCGAAGAGGGTCTCGGGTCTGCTGAACGAGATGCAGGAACAGAACAATCACATGGCGGTGGTGGTCGACGAATATGGGGTCACGGTCGGCATAGTCACCATCGAGGACGTGGCCGAAGAACTGCTCGGCAGCATCTCAGATGAACCCGCGCGACCCGACCTCCACCAAGTGAGCCAGGGACATTGGGAGATCGCCGGATCCTTGCCTGTTGAGGATCTCGCGTCCGAGTTGGGGATGGAGATACCCGAGGGGGAATGGAACACGGCCGCGGGTCTGATGCTGGGAGTCGCCGGCAGCCTCCTCAGGCCGGGATCGACGGTCGAGGTGGACGGTTTCGAGATGAGGGTCGAGACCGTGAGGAGACGCCGGATCACCCGCATCTCGATTCGGAGGCTCGAGGAGCAGGATTAGCCCGAGAGACCCGCCGCGAACCCGTCCACGGCGGTGGGCAGTCCGTTGACTATCGCCGTAGCCACGACTGGGAAGAACAGCCCGGACAGAAGCCCCTGGCTCTCCACCTCCAGCGTCACGGTCACCGTGGTGCCCTTCTCATGTGGTCCGATCTCGACCCTCGTCACCCCTCGGACCTCGGAGTTCTCGATGTTCCAGGCCATGACGCGGCCCTCGTCTCGGGTGCGGGGTGTGGCCGTCCCCACATACTTCCTCCCGGCGGCGACGGAGTCGAAGGAGAAACCCCGGAGACGTCCAGCCTCGTCGATCTGAGGGTTGAATACCCGATCGACGCCCCCTATGGCCTCCCAGGTGTCAGGTCTATCGAGAGAGGCCCACACCTCATCAGCCGGAGCGAACGCGATGGCAGTGTGCGAGAAGGTCTGGGAGGGCACGGCGGCAATTTAGTGGGGAAGCGAAGTCGGGGCGACGTCGCCGCCGCCCCGAGTGCCCCTGGGAGGAGGGATCTGTTGTCGTTGCAAGATTCCATAGGAACTTGACGATTCAGTTTGTAACGACCCAATGTGTCTGGAGGGTTAACGCCGTCTGGCCCGAAAGGGAATGTTGCGGATCTACGGTGGCCGGGTGAAACGTGGCCCGACCAACACCGACACCGACCTGCTCGTAGCGATAGTCGGGGTCGTCGTGCTCGCCATCGCCGGTGTCGTCTGGTTCCTGAACTCCCCGGCACCGGTCGAGGTTGCCGAAGCCGAAGTCGTCGATGACGATCTCACAGCGATCGTCAACAGTTGTGGTGGCGACCTCACCGTCGACGTACATGAGGACGACGGCCTCGTGCTGGTCAGGGTCCTCGATCACCGCTTCCGGCTTCGGTTCTCCGGAAACGACTGTCAGGACGGCGTCCAGATCCCGCTCGGTGTCCCCCTGGGTCAACGCAATCTGGTCGACGACTCCTCGGGTCGACAGGTCGCTGTGACCGTCTGGGACTCCTGAGCAGTACCGTCGCTTCCATGAATGCCCTCCATCAACGGGTCGCCGACGTCTTCGGCAAGGC
>DASUUP010000132.1:0-3625 GCA_036373995.1 Acidimicrobiia bacterium | reverse complement strand
TGGGTCATGGTGGCGGCTGTGGGGTGGTCTCGACGGACCATCTGGCGTCCTGGTCGAGAAGGTGTTGTCGGAAGCAGCCGACAACCTTCCCGACCTGCCCGACGGGGACACCCCTGGTCGGGGGTGGCTGAGAGCCACCGCACTGGTCGAAACCCTGGTCTCCGATACTCCGCCGCCGGCCAACGTGTCGGTGTTCGTCGACGCCAAACACGCCACAGAAACGCACGGCGAGGCCGGTGTCACACTGGAGGCCGGGCCTCGTGTGGGTCGCCAAGCATTACAGGCGATTCTGTGTGACGCAGACACCGAGGTCATCGCCAGAACCGAGGAAGGCAGATTCTTGGACTACGGGAGACGGGCCCGGACCGCACCACCCGCCCTCCGCCGAGCGTTGATCGCCTACTACAACCACACCTGCGGCGCCGACGGCTGCACCAGCCAACACCGGTTACAAGTGCACCATCTCACCCCCTGGGCCCGAGGCGGGGAAACCAACCAGGCACAACTGGTGGTTCTCTGCTGGTTCCACCACCAAGTCGTGGTCCACGAACGGGGATACGAGATCGTCTTCCCGTTCGGAGACCGACGACGAATCCGGTTCAAACCACCCCAAGGCAAACCACGACCCGCCTAGGGACCCGCCCCACGTCTCGCGTCAAACCTCGCCCACAGCCCGCTGTCTCGCTGCCTCGAACAGGACCACCGCCGCTGCAACCGAAGCGTTCAGCGAGTCCACGCCTGTCTCCGTCTGCGGTATCACGACCAACTCGTCGGCGATCGACGCCGCCCGTTTGGACAACCCCTCGTCCTCGGCCCCGATGACCACGGCGACCGGGCCGGTCAGGTCGGTCTGCCACATCGATTGCCCACCTCCCGGAGAAGCCGCCACGATCCTCACGCCACCAACGGCCAGCCAGGGCTCGACCTCATCCCACGACGAGACCACGACCGGCACGGAGAAGATCGCCCCCGTGGAGGCGCGAATGGCGTTGGGATTCCAGGGGTCGACGGTGTCGCCCACGGTGACGACCGCCGTGGCGCCTGCAGCCGCCGCCGTCCGGCACATCGCACCGAGGTTGCCCGGCTTCTCCACGTTCTCCGCGATGAGTAGGAGGGGATCGGCGCCACGGTCGATGTCATCCAATCCGGTCCCCGTCTGTTCGAACACGGCGATCAATGCCTGCGACCGAGCTCGATACGACGCCTTGTCGAGAACATCCGGGGCAACAGTCAAGGTCTCGCCCACAGTCGCCACACCCGACTGAGAGACGAAAGTAATCCGGGGCGTCAGGCCGGCATCCAACGCCCGTTCGTAGAGCCGCTGCCCCTCGACGACGAATACGAGCTCCTGGTCTCGGTGCTTGCGCTCTCGCAAGCGAACGAGCCACTTGATCCGCTCGTTGGACTGTGAGGTGATGTCAAAGCCCACCGTCGCAGTATCGCACCACCCCGCGTACCCTCCCGGTCATGGAACTGGTCGTGTTGGGTACCTACAACTCCCTCACGGAGGCCAACCTGGTCAAAGCCCGATTGGAGAGTGAATCGATCGAGGCCATGGTCCAGTCCGACGACGTGGGCTCGATGACACCGACGTTGAACACTGTTCGCGGTGTCCAGGTCTTGGTCCGCTCGGAGGACCGAGCCGTGGCCATGGAGTCGCTGGAGCGCATGCTGGGCTCCGGCGATGAGGCCTGATCAATCCCCCCAGCGGTTGGCGAACACCACGTCGTCCGGTGTCTTCTTCGGTCTGTCGAGGCTGCCTGAGCGGCGATCCGGTGCCGGATGACCCACGGTCACGACCCCGATCGGGCGGAAGGCGTCGGGAATCCCCAGCAGGGCCGAGAGATCCGGTACTGAGTGGACGCCAAGGAACCCGGCCGCCAGGCCTTCATCGACCGCTGCCAGCAGGACAGCCATCATCGACGCTCCCGCGTCTACCCACCAGTAGGGGATGGGCCACTCGATCTCCGAACCGTCGTCTCCCAGCTTGTCGGGCTCGGAGTACCGGTCGCGGTACACCTTCTCGCTCACCGAGATGACGACGTGCGCAGGCGCCTTCGAAATCCATGGGTCAAACCCCATCTCGACATATGCAGGCTCGTCGGCCAAGCGGGCGATCTCGCCTCTCAGAGCCGGGTCCGTCACCAGAACGACAGCCACGGCCTGGCTGTTTCCCGCCGAAGGGGCGCGCAGAGCGGCAGCGGCGATGCGTTCCAGGCTGGCCGGTTCCACTGGCGCTTCGGTGTAGTTGCGAACCATCCGGCGACGGGCAAGGACCTCTTTGAACTCCATGCGACTGATTCTGTCACCCTTGTCACGTCACGCTGCGAGCGGAACTCTCCTACCAACCGAGGAGTTGAGGTCTACAGTGACACCCGTGGTTGTGACACCAGGCAGAGACCACATGGTGGGATTGGCGTCGTTGGCGGCCAACCTCCTGGGAGAGGCAGACTCGTGAGAGTCTTATGGACCAGGGGCAAGGGCTGCTTCGAGCTCGCAGAGGTTCTCGGTGGCGAGGAGTCCAGCCGCATCAGGAGGGACGTCGCCGAGGAGTGCATATCGGAGAGAGCAGACGTCCTCGTTTCCAAGAAACTCCCTTCGGGCTTCGACCTCGTGAGCGTGGCCGTCCCGGTCGACTTCGATCCCGACAAGGTCACCAAGGTCGTCGCCACGGTTGCCGGCGGCCCGCACTCCGTGCTTGCGGCGGAGACCGCAGCGACGCTCGGTGCCAATCTCGACGTCGAGGCCGAGATGTTGTCGGCGGCCGACAGCGAAGAAGACATCGATGCCGCCGAGGCGATTCTCGACCAGGTCGGAGCGTCCCTCCCTTCACTCGGGCGACGCGTGGTCGTGGTCGACGGGATCTCCGAACTGGTGGACGACCTCGACGATGGCGCGCTCCTCGTTCTCGGTGCCCCTGGTGGTTCGTGGCTCAGCCGGTCGCGCACCGGGCCCGGCGCTAGGCTTCGTCGCACTGCTCAGGCCGGCGCGATCATCGTCCGCAGCGCCCCCGATCGGGTCTTCCGGTTCATGGGCGAGCCTGTCTACGTCGCCCCGCTCCGCCATGCAGACGACACCTTGCGCATGCACACCGAGAACACCTTGGCCGTTGCCGACGAAGGGCGTCTGATCGGGCTGGTCCGGCGAGAGGGCCTGGTCAAGGCCGGAGGCGAGCCCGTGGCATCGGTCATGGAGGAAGCATTGTCGGTGAGGGTCGACGAGACGTTGGCCGAGGCGAGAGAGCTCGAGCCCACGTTCGGGCCCGACCCGATCCCGGTCACCGATCACGACGAGTATCTCGTCGGCGGTTTGTCATTGCCTGCGATCTGACACCGACGAGAATCACCCGACATGTCGTCACGAAACATATTTCGAACCGTCTTCTGGGCGCTTGTCGCGGTCCTGATCGTGGGTCACATCGGTGGAGGGTGGATGTACTCGGGTCGCATCATCGAGGACGGTTTCAGTCCCGATTCAGAGCCGGTGGTCGTCCCGAATGGCGACTACGAGCTGGAGAAGGTGACCTACGAGTCGCCGGTGGGACAGATGGACGCCTGGTACCTGCCGGCATCGGGTTCGACCTGGGTGATCCACGTTCACGGGCTCAACGGCACGCCTGCCGAGC
>DASUUP010000131.1:0-4745 GCA_036373995.1 Acidimicrobiia bacterium | reverse complement strand
CCCGATCATCTGCGGGTTCCCGCACAGGAACACATGTGTGTTGCTCGGATCGAGTTCGGCTCCGAGCTCCTCCTCGAGTCGGCCCGACTCGATGAAGTCCTGGATGTAGACCTTGTTCCCCTCGTTCTCCGGCTCTCTGGTGGTCAGCGTCACGTACTGATAGTTGGGGTAGCGCTCTTCGACGATCACCTGTTGCTCCTGATACGCGAGATCACGCCGATAGCGGACGCAAACGACTGAGATGATCTTCCCCTCGTGGCCTCGGCGAAGGAGCTCGGCGGTCATCAGGTTCTGGGGCGCCTCGCCTGTGCCGGTGCTGAGAAAGACCACGTTGTCGTCGGGCTCGACACCGTCGAGCGTGTAGCGCCCCGTGAACTTGTGGCTCATGAATATCCGGTCGCCGACTTCCTTGGTGAAGATCCGTGGAGTCAGAGCTGGGATCTCCTCGTCATCCGGCGGCACTTGGACGATGTAGAACTCGATCTCCTCGGGGTGGGGCTCCACCAGCTGCCCGTCCTCGTCGACGATCGAAGACGACACCGAATAGGAGCGGCGGGCCATCTTGTCGCGTTGGTCCGGGTCTTCGACGAAATCCTCAGAAGCCTCGTCGGCTCGGGGCTCCCAGAAACCCAGACCGAGGGTCGTGTATTGGCCAGCCTTGAAGGGTTCGACCGGCTCGTCCGCCTTAATCCGCATCACCCACAACTCCGGGTTGTGCTCCCTGATGGAGGTGATCGTGGCGTTGTAATGATCCTCGCGCTGTTGCTCGTCGTATTCCTCGAGCGTCAACGTCTCGTAGTGGACGAAGAGGTTGGCGATCACGTCCTTCGCGTCGTCGAGTGACGCTCCGTCCCATGCCGCCTCGCGTTGAACCGTGACCGTGTTTGACAGAATATGGACGCTCTTGATGTCCTCCACACGTCTCCAGAGACGGCGGACCAGGACGCGTGTGGGTGCATCGCCCCCGGGTGATCCGGTGAAGATGCGAGCGTCCTGACCGGTCAGGGATCGGTCGAGGTCGAACACCGCTACTTCTCCGAAATCTGTGGCCGTGACTTCGATCGTTTGACCCATGCGTGTGAAGTTAGTTGGACGGGAACAGGCCTGGTTCTCGCCCGGTTGGCAATCACATGGACGAAGCGATCAAAGAGACGATGGACCGGGGTGGCATCGCCGACATCACGACGCTCGGACGCAAAACCGGGAAGCCGCGTCGAATCGAGATCTTCTTCCATCAATTCGACGGCAAGTACTACCTCACCGGGCGGCCCAGTGACCGAAAGAGGGACTGGGAGACGAACATCGAGGCGAACCCCGAGTTCACGCTCCATCTGAAGAGAGGGATCTCGGCCGACGTGCCCGTTCGCGGCTACAGCGAACCCGACCCCGCCGAGCGGGGCCGGATCTTGCGTCGTGCGCTCATCGAGAGTTGGGACTCACCGCCGGAAGGCGTGGACAAGGCCCTTCACAAATGGGTGGACAACTCACCTTTCATCCGGTTCGAACCGGTCTAGAGCTCACCGGCCTTCTCGCCGACGTCCCTCATCCCGAGACCTATGAGGATGAAGACGACCCCCATCAGAATCGCCATAGCGGCCACCCCGAAGGCCACCACCGACGTGAACAGCGATGCTCTCAGGAATGAGGCGTTCATCGCCACGTTGCGGAGTGGATCTTCACGGTCCAGCTGGGCGTAGGTCAGACCACCGGTGGAGTCGAGAGCGTGCTCATTGATGATCTGTGCTTGACAGAACGCACTGAGCGGTCCGTTCACTTCGTCGCCGTCTAGGCAATTCGCGTCCTCGGCTACGGTGATGTTTTCGTCGCCCAGCATGGTGCTGACGACGATCCAGGTCGTAATGCCTCCCAGGATCAAGACGATCCCGAGCACAACGGAGGTGATGTAGGCGGTTTTCCTCATTATGAATCCTTTCTCACGGCGTGGATTGAAACCTAGGTGAACGGAGCGACCGCGTCGACAGGTGAACGTCCCGAATCGCCGAGGACTTTTGGCAGGATCGGGCTTGGCGGACGGGACGGGAATCGAACCCGCCAGGGATCGAATCGACCTCTCACTGGTTTTGAAGATCCACCGCTTTCAGTCAGGACAAGCAGGTTCATCGGTGCGATGGTCTCTGAGTCCACTGGCCGTAGACGAACAAGTGGTGCTCGAATGTCTTGCGACGTTGAGCTTGCTCGCACGGTGGGTGGATGAGGCCGTCGCTGTTCTGGCGGAGTGATGGGTCATGGCGAACTCAACAGCTCCATCAACCGCTTTGTCAACGCCGGTTCACACTCTCCTTTGTCAACAGCTGAAGTCGTCGACCGTCTCATCGGCTTGGCGAGAGCGGAGGGCATGGATACGAAAACGTTGGTGGTCGGCCCTGAAGCTGGCCACCAATACCCCGTTGTCATAGATGGGTCTGTGTCAACCCGGACCGCAAACCCATGTTCCGGCGGTGACGTTGCGATGTGTCTTCCTCGACTCATCACGCCCCCCATTGATTGTGCACCCGCACCCCACGGGTGCTCCTCGTGCCGACCGTACGGAAGTGGCGGGGGAGGCAATAGGGATTAAAGACCAGCCCTTTGGGTTCTCACGGGCGTCGTGGTGAAGGAGACAGCGACGGCGGTTTGGCCGAGGTTGTTGGGTGGTCTGGCGGAGGTTGGGTGGGCGAGCGGCATCCGAAGGATTCTGGACGCTGGGTCGGACGAATACGGACCCGAGTCCTTCAGACGGCGGACGCCAGGGCGATGATCCAGACGACGAAAGCGACGTTTATGACGATCCAGGCGATTCCCTGGCACACCGTTCCAACGTCCAGGTTGTGGGCTTCCATCCACTGAGCTGCTCGGGCCACTGTCTCTCCCTTCGTTCTAGGCGTAGGTATCGGCCAGAGACCGGGTAGCTGACTGGGCCTATGTGCTCATCGTCCCGTACTACCAAGAGAGAACCCCGACTCACCGGGGTCTGGTCAGGCGAATGGCCGCGTGATGAGGTGACCGTCGAGGAGCAGCCTGACGGCCCGAGTAGGATTTGTGTCAACAGGCGAGCAAGCGCATTCGACCAGCTCGGCGGGTTTGGCGGAGGCGGACGGGAATCGAACCCGCCAGGGATCGTGTCGACCCCTCACCGGTTTTGAAGACCGGGGGACCCACCAGGCGTCCAGACGCCTCCTCGATGGATTGAGAAGGGTAGAAAGCGCACGGTGTTTGTGGAACCAAACCGGGGGTATATACGCTCTTAGAAACATGCCGGAGAGAAGCTTCGGGCGTACCGTCCGCTACCGGCGCACCAAGTTGGGGTTGAGCCAGTCGAAACTGGGGGAATTGGTGGGCCGTTCGACTGCGACTGTTCGGTCGTGGGAGAGAGACAACTCGCGCCCCACCGATCCTGATGTCCTCGCCACCCTCGCTGCCATCCTCGGGGTGAGCGAGCGACAACTCTTCGACAAGGCAGAGGTCGACATTCCCGACAACATCGGGGACAGTCCGACGGTGGAGCAGGCCCTGGCCACCCTGAGCCCAGCGGGAAGCGAGAGAGCCCAGCAAGACCCTGCCGAGAGAGAGCCTCCGGTGAGCGTTGTGGCTACCGACACTACGTCGGTAACCGTAAGCGACGAATTGGGTTCGCTGGGTGCCTCTCGACAATCCGCGCGGCATGTTGGTGAGGCGGTTGGCAGATCCTCTTCTCCTGCATATGTGGCGCCTCCCGACCCGTATGTCCGAACCGCCCCAACCCCAACCTTGGCCGACGCCTCCTACATCGAGGACCAGTCGCAGCGCCAGATGTACAGGGTGCGAACGCTGGCCACGCTGGTTGTTCTGGTTGCTCTCGTCGTGGCTCTCATCTGGGCAATTCAGGAGGGCTTCGGGGCCCTAGACGCCTGGTGGGATGAGTTCTTCGGAAACCTGCGTCTCTGACACTGCAAGAAAAACGTTTGGCCATCTCCCGATGTGTGGCACAATCGCCCTACCAGAGAAAGGAGGTGGTCCGAACTTGTATCAATGTTTTAGGACTCTGGAGGTGGCCAAGCGCTGAGCGGCGCTGACCGCTGAAGCGCTGCTCGTTCCCCAGGGAACTGGTGGCGACTCCAAACTTGGACCACCCGGCTCTGGATACCGCGGGACTCGTCCAACCGCGGCACTTCAGGTGAAGAAATGCCAGGGCTGCAAGATCGTGACCCCGCCGAGACTCCTCGGCGGGGTCACTTACGTCGCAAACCCTTTCGACTCCATCCAGTCGTCGTTGAAGACCTTGGACAGGTAACCCCGGCCGGAGTCGGGCACGATCACCACGACCATACGGCTCTCGTCCTCACGGGCCACTCGCAGCGCTGCCTCGACGGCCAAGCCCCCTGAACCCCCTGTCAGGATGCCTTCGGTCCTCGCCAGTTGTCGGGCCATCGCGAACGACTCGGCATCGGTCACCTCGATGAATCGATCGATGACATCGAGCTCGACCGTCTCGGGGTAGAAGTCCTCACCGACGCCCTCGACCTCATATTGGTGGATGTCTCCGTCGGGACCCTGGGTGTAGATCGAACCCTCAGGATCCGCCCCGACGATCTCGACTGATGGCTTTCGCTCCTTCAAGAAGCGCCCGGCTCCGCTGATCGTCCCACCGGTCCCGACACCGGCGACGAAGACATCGATCTCACCATCTGTCTGCTCCCAGATCTCGGGCCCCGTCGTGTCGTAATGCGCCTGCGGGTTGGCCACGTTGAAGTATTGATTGGGCTGGA
>DASUUP010000130.1:0-2716 GCA_036373995.1 Acidimicrobiia bacterium | reverse complement strand
GCAGGGTCAGGCGACCTCCGGTCTGATCTCTTTGACCCAAAAGTCGATGAACCCTTGCATCGGGTCGCCGATCTGGTGGAGGTAGATGTAATCGATGCCCGCATCTTCGGCTTCCTCGATCGAATTGATCATGGGTTCTGGGTCAGGGCCCATCGGCAACGAGCTCTCGATGTCCTCGGGGCCAACGAGACTGGCCGCTTGCTCCATGTGCTCAACCGTCCGCAGGTCTTGAGCGAGTTGGCCGGGCAGGCCGGTGTTGGGCCATATGCGGTGCGCACGCTCGATGGCCTTGTCCCGATCTTCATCCCAGCACAAAGACAGTTGGCTCCAAACGGATCCGGTGCCTCCGGCCTCCCGGTAGGCGTCGATCACGTCAGTCTTGATTCCCGTGGTCCAAAGGCCATCCCCTGACTCAGCGGCCAGCCTTGCCGAGGTCTCGCCGAATGCCGAGACCACGATCGGTGGGGGGTTCGGCGGAAGATCGAAGATCCTGGCGTCTTCGACAGTGAAGTAATCGCCTCGATAGGTGATGCTCTCGCCTTCCCACAACATGCGCACGACCCGTATCGCTTCTTCGAGCATCTCTATTCGGACATCTGCGGTGGGCCATGGATCGCCCAGGACGTGCTCGTTCAGGGCTTCGCCGGTGCCTACACCCCAGGTGAATCTGTCGCCAAACAGGAGAGCCGTCGTCGCGACGGCCTGGGCATAGATGGCGGGATGGATCCTCATTATCGGGCAGCTCACCCCCACTCCCACCTCGATCTGGTCGGTAGATCCTGCGATGGCCCCGAGGACGGACCAGACGAACGGGCTATGCCCTTGCTCTGTGGTCCATGGGTGGAAATGGTCCGAGATAGACAAGAAGTCGAAACCCGCCTCCTCGGCCGCGACGGCAATATCGACCAAATGGCCCGGCGGGTGTTCCTCACTCGACAGCGTCAGCCCGAACTTCGTCATGTTCTCTCTCTTAGGTATTCACAGAGTGCGCTGTTCCTACCCAGGTCGAGGTCGGGCAGAAACCTGGCGCCGCCCACCCGGATGAACAAGTTTCGACCTGCCTTAGTGTGGGAAAGGCGCTGGTCATCCAACGAGAGGACGTCGAAATGAAGCGCTTTCTCATCCTTGTCTCCGCTGTTGCGCTAGTGGCGCTCGCCATGCCTGTGGCGGCAGCACCATCTCAGTTTCCGGATGTGGTCCCTTTGCCGGACGGCATCGCCCCTGAAGGGATCGTCAGCGGTGGCGGTACCGACTTCTACGTCGGCTCGCTCGCCGACGGCACGATCTACAAAGGCGACTATCGGACCGGCGCCGGGGAATTCATCAATGATCCAGGCGACTTCGACTCGCCACGTGTAGCCGTGGGCCTCGATTTCGACTCCCGCTCCGGGGCGGTCTGGGTCGCCGGCGGTGGCACCGGGGACGGTTATGTCTACGACGGGGACAGCGGTGAGACCCTCGCCGTCATCCCGCTCACTCCGGCGACAGTGACCTTTGTCAACGATGTCGTCGTCACGCCCGATACTGCCTACTTCACACAGTCTTTCGAGCCGGAGATCTATGCGGTCGAGTTGGACCGCCGCGGCATGCCGACCGGAGCGGTGGAGACCATCCAGCTCTCCGGCGATTTCACGTTCATCCCGAACACGTTCAATGCCAATGGCATCGTCGCCACACCGAATGGCAAGACGTTGATGGTGGACAACGGCGCCGTCGGCGAGCTCTACATCGTCGATCAAACCACCGGAGCCGCGACGAAGATCGACCTCGGCACAGCAGACGTGGCCATGGCCGACGGGATGCTGCTCGATGGGAAGACCCTTTATGTGGTGCAGAACTTCGCCAACCAGATCAGCGTCGTCGAACTGTCCCCTGACTTCGCCACGGGCACGGTTGGAGACGTGATCACCGACGCCGACTTCATGATCCCGACGACAGTGGCCGAGTTCGGAAACTCGCTTTATGCGGTGAATGCCCGTTTCGACGTGCCGCCCGGTCCGGACGTCGAGTATCAGGTGGTCCAGGTCGGAAAGTGAACCTGGAGAGCAAGACCGCGACTCGGGGAGTGCTCGGGCCGCGGGTTCTTGCTCTACCAGCCCGGGGATCTACAGCTGATCCAGTTCCTGCGTGATCTCCGTTTCGGGTCCCGACTCCAGCGAGCCGGTCTCACGCGGAGCATGCTCGATGCAATACCTGGTGGCGGGGAGGATCTCGAGACGTTCGTCTGAGATCTGCTTGCCGCATTGTTCGCACTTCCCGTACTCACCGTTTTCGATGCGCTCCATGGCGTCATCGATCTCGCCCAGCTCGTATTCGAGTCGTTCCTCGATCGACTGATCACGTTCTCTCCGGAAGGTCTGTGTTGCTGCATCGGCGGGATGTTGGTCATGAGATGAGAGCGCGCCGGATGACTCCTGTTGGGACTCATGCAGCTCGCCTGACTCCTCGATCTGCTCTTGCAGGGCCTCGAGCCCGCCCCGTTTGTCGATGAGCAGCTTCTCGGCATATTGAAGGTCCATGGCACGCTGTTACCCACATCCACCAGATCTCATGCGAGACATTCGTCGGCACTCGTCCCCTACCACGCCAGCGTCTAAGTCAACTGATGGACGAGGGTGAGGACCGGGTCGGGAACGCCTACCGATCGGAGAAGCACGACAGGCTGAGAGCCCTGAAGCGTCGATACGCCCCCATCAACCTGTTTCGGCTCAACCAG
>DASUUP010000129.1:0-4187 GCA_036373995.1 Acidimicrobiia bacterium | reverse complement strand
CGCAGGAACATGTCCGTCTCCACCTGGGAGTCGCCGAACATCTCCGACAGCCTCCCCGCTCCGACGTGCCGCCAGAAGTCCATTTGATAGAAGCGGTCCTGGGCGTGTGTGAATCCCTGGGCGAAGAAGAGATCGTGTTGGTTCGAGGCGTAGACGTGGGGAACACCGAGTTCGTCGCGGAGGACCTCCACATCGGAGATCAGCCCAGCCAGCTCCAGATCCCCTTCCAGTTGGGGAAATGAGTTCCGAACCGTGTAGACGCCGAACGCAGCGGCGCCCAGCACGAGCACGAGGATGAAAAGACCACTCCGTCTCACCCAGCGCATTCGGCGAGGTTAGGACCCCCACTCTGCGTACCCCGTCTGTGGCTTGCCCACCCTTGCGTATATCGTCAAGACGTTCCCAGAAGGGTCGTCCGGATGACCGAGCTCCACCAATCTGCCATCGTTGAAGACCCCACCCGGGCCCGTTCTCGGGTCGGTGCCTACATCGCCCTGACGAAGCCCCGGATCATCGAGCTCCTCCTGATCACGACGATCCCGTCGATGGTGCTCGCCGCCGGCCGCTGGCCCGGGACCTGGCTGGTCGTGGCGACCCTCATTGGAGGCTCGCTCTCCGCCGGCGGCGCCAACGCACTCAACATGTTCTACGACCGTGACATCGATGAGGTCATGCGTCGCACCCGGAGTCGCCCGCTGGCCCGTCACGAGGTGTCACCCCGCAACGCGTTCGTCTTCGGTGTCTTGCTCGGTGTCGTCGGATTCGCCTGGCTCACCGTATTCACAAATGTGCTGGCCGCCTCGATCTCTACAGCGGCACTGCTGTTCTACGTCTTCGTCTACACGCGCCGTCTCAAGCGATCGACGGTCCAGAACATCGTCATCGGCGGTGCCGCGGGAGCAGCCCCGACCCTCGTCGGCTGGGCTGCGGTGTCCGGATCGGTCGGCGTGCCCGCCTGGGTGCTCTTCTTCATCGTGTTCTACTGGACCCCGCCACACTTCTGGGCGCTCGCACTGCGATATCGGGAGGACTACGCCGCGGCTGGCGTGCCCATGCTCCCGGTGGTGGCCGGTGTCGAGGCGACGACGAGGCGGATGCTGCTCTACACGGGTCTCATGGTCGGCGTATCGCTGCTCCTCGTGCCTTTGGGTGCGATGTCTTGGATCTACCTGGTCGCGGCCGTCGTCCTGGGTGCGTGGTTCCTCTGGGACACGTGGCGCGTGGTGCGTCACCCGGATCAGGCGATGCGCCTCTTCACGACTTCGACTGTCTATCTGTCTGCTCTTTTCGCTTCAGTGATGCTGGACGTCCTTCTTTGAAGCGAATCCCGGCTCTGATCGCGGTGCTCGCGGTGGCGGCATGCAGCGCCGGGCCATCCTTCTCGGCCCGTGTGATATCGACTCGCAACACCGTCGGGACTGGCGAGCAGCGGGTGCTGGTCGAGTTGAGAGACGGTGATGGCGAACTGCTTGCACTCGACGTGATTCCCAATGCCACCCTTCGGAACGAAAACGGCTCTCCACTGGGTGTATATCCTGGCGAGCTGGTCTGGGTCGTTCCCGACACCCAGCCTGCCTACGCATTCGTCGTCGAGATCCCGGAAGCCGAGACCTACCAGCTGACCATCGATGGTGGTGCGCTCGGGGAGACCCCACCAGCCGGGCTGGTCGCAGTCGAACAGCCAATCCAGGTGACGACCGGCGACGTCGCTCCACCCATCGACGGCGAGAGCGTCACCGGGCCGCTGCTGGTCGTATTCGCCAGCCCCGATCGGTGCCCTTCGCAGTCGTGTCGACCCATGATCGAACAGGCCGAGGCAGCCGCCGCGGCCGCGGGTGTCACGTCCCGCGTGGTCGATGTCTTCGCCAACCCGAGTGCGGATGACGGGGCCGACCTCGTGTCGCCGGATGTGCAGGGCTGGGGGCTGAGATCCCAACCGTGGCTCTACGCGATCGATCCGTCGGGGACGGTTGCCGCCGCGTTCGAAGGGGCCGTGTCGGACGCCGAGGTGGAACAGGCCGTCGGCCTGGTCTCGGGCTGACGCTGGCGGTACAGGTTGACCGGTTCGTGGAAGCGGCCGGCTCAGCCGGTCATTTTGCCCAACAAGCAGCGGCTGGACCTCCTGCATTCCTTACGCTGGAAGTGTGGAGCCGGGAGCCGAATCACGACGATTCCTCAGACCGCTGGCCGCGGGTCTTTCGCTGGCGGCTGTCTTCGTTGCCGTTGTCGCCATACCCCTCGATGCTGCAGCCGAATTGGGCCTGTCTCCGCCTGAGACATCAGCATGGATCCTCGCCGTCTGGGGCCTGCCTGGCGTTCTCACCATCATCCTGACGGTCCGGTATCGGCAGCCTCTCTTGGTAACGGGGAACATCTTCATCCTGATCTTCGTGTTGTCACTCGGTGGTGAGCTGAGTTGGCCCGAGCTCGTTGGCGCCACGATCGTGGCCGGCGGATTCGTCCTGCTGCTCGGCATCACCGGTCTCACCCACTGGCTGGCCAGGTTTCTCCCGTCCCCGATCGTGTATGGGTTGCTCGCGGGTGCCGTCCTCGACCCCTTGCTCGCTGATTCGATCACTTCGCTTGGAACGTCGACTCTGCTCGTCGGGTCGACATTCGCCGCCTACTTCCTGAGCGAGGCAATCTTCGGCAAACGGGTCCCCGCACTCCTGTCGGCATTGGTGGTTGGCGTGGTCGTGGCGGTGCTCGGATCACAGGCGGGCCCGATGCCACATCTGGCTTGGCCGCAAGTGGCCTTCACCCTTCCGGAGTTCACCTTCGAGGCGTTGATAACGGCAACACCGGTTCTCGTGGTCTTCATAACCCTTCAGGCAAATGCCCCTTCCATCGTGTATCTCCGGGCCCAGCAATTCGAGCCCCCGGAGCGTGCCACCTCTCTCATCAGCGGCGCCGGGACGATCGTTGGCTCGGTCTTCGGACCGATGGGGGTGTCGCTCTCGCTGCCCGCAACCGCTCTCACCGCAGGTCCCGACGCAGGAGATCACGATGTTCGACGCTTGGCGGCCTATATAGCCGCAGCGTTCAGTGTGCTGGTTGCATTGTCGTCCGGTTTCGCCTCGGAGCTGCTCGATTTCATCCCCCGCGCATTGCTGGACGCCATCGTCGGGCTGGCCGTTTTGGGAATTCTCGCTCGAGCCCTCGGTGAAGTGACCAAAGGCCCACTCCGCCTGGGGCCGATCGTGGCTTTCGCCGTGGCGGTATCGGATCTGGAGCTGCTCGGTTTGGGACGGTTCTTCTGGGCGATCGTCTTTGGCGTGTCCGTATCGCTGCTGCTGGAGCGGAGACAGTGGTCTGATATCGAGACGGGTGGCACGGAATGATCCGCGCATCTGAGAGCACCGACATCGCGGAGTTGCTCGATGCCTGGTTTCGAGCCTTCCGTATGCCCATCCTCTTCCGAGTGAGGACTCTCACTCGCTGTCCCCGCTCACGAGTGCCTCGGTGCTACGCGGAATTTCGCCCCGCCCGCAATCCAGGACACCGTCGGGGGACCCGACTGTGATGACCGTCGCGTCCCCGGCGCAGGAGATGAGAGTCAAGACGCCGACCACGAGGAAGCTCAGGCGTGACAGGTGTCTCACGTACGGAAGCTAACGGTCCCCAACCTCCAACTGGAGACGGATCAATTCCATCGTCTCGTCCACCTTGGACTTCACGAGCCGGGCTCTCGAATCGGTGGTAGGCGACTCCAACACCTCCTGCAGGTCGAGAGCTTGCAGGCCCGAGAGCTGTGCGATCTGATACATGGCCAGTCCTGGGTCATCGGCCAGCTCAGGCACCTCCGTGTTCACCTCGGGGTTCAACTCGGCGGCGGTCAGCAACAGGTCGGGAATGCGGTCTGCCGCATTGCGGACGGCATTGAGGCCCTCATCTGAGAGCGGCTCGTCATCGAGTTCGGTGACCATCGCCCGTGGGTATGGGTCCGGCTCCAGCCATTCGTCCACGTGTATTCGGCGCCGTCCCACGGTTATCAGACCTATGGTGCCGTCCTCGTTGACCCCGGATCCCACGATGCTGGCGACACACCCGACATCGAACGTGGCGGCGTCGTCGCGTGATTCAATCCCGCGCTCGATCAGGACCACCCCGAACTCCCTGGTCGTGTCGATGACGTCGGCGTAGAGCTGGAGGTAGCGAGGCTCGAACAGACGAAGAGGCAGGACCAT
>DASUUP010000128.1:0-3401 GCA_036373995.1 Acidimicrobiia bacterium | reverse complement strand
AGCGGTGAAGACCGGCTTCCCTGGATCGCAGGCGACATGAGCGCACGGACCTTCGCCACATTCCGTCTCACCGAGACCTGGATGCATGGTCTCGACATCTACGAGACGCTGAGCATCGAGGTGGAGGACACACCCCGTATCAGACACGTCTGCTGGTTCGGCTGGAAGACCCTCCCCTACGCCTTCAAGCAGGCAGGCGAGCACTACGAGCCGATCCGGGTCGAGGTGATCGGTCCCGGCTACTCCAAGTGGGTTTATGGGCCCGAGGACACCGATCAGCTGATCAAGGGAGCGGCCTCGGACTGGGCCCGTCTGGCCGTACGCCGCACCGAGTTGAAGGACACCCGGCTCAAGGTCTTCGGCGAGCACGCCGAGAAGGCCGTCGAGCTGGCTCAGACCTTCCTGTGACCCCGAGCCTCCCCCGGCTCGTGGGGATGGTTCACCTGCTTCCTCTCCCCGGCTCACCACGCTTTGGCGGATCGATCGAGGAGGTGGTCGAGACCGCCGCCAGGGACGCCACGGTGCTCACAGGTGCCGGTTTCCCGGCTTTGATGGTCGAGAACTTCGGGGATGCTCCGTTCTACGCCGAGTCGGTGCCGCCGGAGACGATCGCCGCCCTGACCGTCGGTGTTTCGGTCGTCGCCGACATAGGTGTCCCCGTCGGTGTCAACGTCCTGCGCAACGACGCCAACGGCGCATTGGCCATCGCCGCCGCCACCGGGGCGAGGTTCATACGGGTCAATGTCCTGACCGGTTTGATGTACACCGACCAGGGCCCGATAGTGGGCCGGGCAGCCGAAGTGCAGCGAAACCGGGCGCGACTCTGCCCCGATGTCGAAGTCTGGGCCGACGTCATGGTCAAGCACGCAACTCCACCCTCGGGGACGAGAGCCGATCAGGCCGTCCGGGACACGATCGAGCGGGGTCTGGCGGACGCCATCGTCATATCGGGCTCGGGAACCGGCGCCGAGCCCGATCTCGAGCTTGCCCGGGAGATCAAACGAGCAGCCCCTCCCGGAACACGGCTCGTCGCCGGCTCGGGTGCGAGCGCGGACAATCTCGACTCGCTGTTGGAGATCGTCGACACCTTCATCGTCGGCACGAACATCAAAGTCGACGGAGATCCCAACAAGCGTCCCGACCCGCTTCGCTGCAAGACGTTCGTGGAGAAGGCGGCAGAGAGAGGACTGCTATGACAATCAAGACCAGGACCGACAACGGCGTCGCCCGGGTGACCCTGGCCGATCCCGACACACGCAACGCGATAACCGGTGAGGAAATGATCGAAGACCTTCTCGATGCTCTCCACGACGCGGAGACCGATCCAGATGTGACGGTCGCCGTCATCGACGCCGAAGGCCCGGCATTCTCCTCAGGGGGCAATGTGAAGGACATGGCCGCCAAAGAGGGTCTCTTCTCCGGATCCCCCGCCGAGATGACCGAGAAGTACCGCGAGACGATCCAGCAGCTGACTCGTTTCCTGGCCACCACGGATCTGGTCACCATTGCGGCCGTCAACGGGCCCGCGGTTGGAGCCGGTTTCGATCTCGTCCTGGGATGCGACCTCCGAATCGGATCACGCAACGCCCGCTTCGCTCACACTTTCATCGAGATGGGCATCATTCCCGGTGACGGAGGCGCATGGCTGCTGCCTCGGGTCGTGGGGTGGCAACGTGCCATTGAACTGGCGCTGACTGCCCGGTTCATCACATCCGCTGAAGCGGAGAACTACGGGGTCCTCTTGGAGGTGGTGGCCGAAGACAAGCTCGAATCCCGCGTCAGCGAATTGGCCCACACCATTGCCGCGAAGCCCAAACCTGCGGTGGTGATGGCCAAACGGTTGCTGCGGCAAGCCAGGTCGATGGACCTCGACGGATTTCTCGAGCTTTCAGCTGCCCTCCAGGCCATCGCCCACACCACGCCGGAGCACGGATCGGCTGTCGACGCTTACGTCGAGAAACTCCAGGACCGCTGAGGTCAGCGTTCACGTCTCACCCCAAAGCCCGCTTTGTGAAGCAGCTTCAGGGTGGCGGCCACCGGGTTGACGAAACGGGCTGAATGGAGCAGTGCGTCGTGCTCCCCGAGAAATTCCACGGCCTCCTCGAGCATCATCCCAATCGGGATCGTGTTCTCGGTGAGTTGCGGAGCCTGGCCGAAGGCGACAAGCCGGGTGCGAATGATCGCCCCATCCGGAGCAGCCGTGCGACTGACACCCCTCTCGGCCAGATCGACCACGACCGGGTTCAGACCTACGTCTCCGTACAACCAACGCAGTCTGTGCAGGACCGTGTGCAGAGTCTCATGGCGGGTCATGGCGGGGTTGAAGACCGCCACGCCCTCCTTGATCTCCCCGATGATCACATCGATGAGCCCATCTTCCAGCATGAGTAGGTTCCCCGGGACCTTCAAGGTGCTTCGAAAGTCCGGGTCGTGAGAGTCGGCCAGGTAGACATCGCCGGGAAAACGCAGGGCGAGGATGTCCACATCGGTGATGGTGTTCCATTGCCCCCGATGGTTCAGTGCCTGGATCTGCCACTCGGACAGGGTCATATAACCATTGACACGGAGGTAGGCCTCGACGAGACCGCTAGCGGCATCCACGATTTCCATTGTGCCTGTGGTTTCGCGAAGGGCAACTGGAGCGATAACGAAGATGGGGCCAGCGACTTATCCACAAGTGGACTAGTCCTGACGAAACTCTCCGCGGTGGTGTTGGTATGAAAGAGCTTCCCGACGAATTCCTCATCAAGGTGATGGAGGACGTCATCGAAGACTTGCACGGGCACGTTCACCGGGTTTCCAACCTCTCTGTGGACCTGGGAAGAGGCCTCGGCCTGGGCGACGACGACCTCGATCGTCTCGCCCTCGCCGGGGTGCTGCATGACGTGGGCAAGATCCACATGGACCCCGGAATCCTGGGCAAGCCGGGCCCGCTCGACCCCTCCGAGCGCGACCTCATGGAGCGTCACCCCGAGCTGGGCTTCGCCATGACCCGCAATCGGCTCGACGCCAAGATTGCCGAGGCCATTCTCTATCACCACGAGCGATTCGACGGCCATGGATATCCCTTTGGCCTCTCCGGTGCGGCCATACCGGTCCTGAGCCGGATCGTCCTGGTGGCAGATGCGTTCGATGCCATGACGTCGAAACGGGCCTATCAGCCGGCCCTCCCCACAGACTTCGCAGTCCACGAGATTCGCAAGAACGCCGGTTCCCAGTTCGACCCCGCCGTCGTCGAGATCTTCCTCGGGTTGGCTGCAGTCGATGCACTCCCGCTCGAGCTCACCGCCTGAGAACCGGACCCGGGAGTAGCCCCGGGTCAAACCCAGGGTTGCAGAGTTCGCCGAGCGAAGTCTGGGGCGCCGAGAATGCGCCTCGAGCCCGCGTATGGCGTAGCCTGC
>DASUUP010000127.1:0-4908 GCA_036373995.1 Acidimicrobiia bacterium | reverse complement strand
ATGCCAGCCCCGTCACGATGTCCGCAACCGAGATCTGTGCGTCCTGGGCGGTCGTGCTGCTCGACGATGCGGTGGCGGCCGGGGACGTCACGCGTTCAGAGCTCTCGATAGCGAGCACGGTTTCGACGACGGTCGACGCGTCCGGAGTCAATGGTGTTGGAACTTCCTCGGCAACACCGAGCCGGTCCGCGGCCAGGGTGACAGCACTGGCGATGTCATGGGCCACTGTGTCCGCCCGGCCGGGCACGTTGACGTCGACGGAACCAACCACGTGCACGCGGTCCGGTTTCAGACGACCCAGCTCCGAAGCCAATCTGGGCTCGGGGAAGAGCAATGGCCCGGACAATGCGGCGGCGAGTTGCGACGCTGCGGCGATCTCGTTGAGGTTTCCCTCCCCGACGATCACGACGTCACTGGCACAGATGAACGTCTCTCCGGCCAGGACCAATGCGTCGCTGGACAGGGCTCCGGTGTTGATGTGGGCGCTGTGGTCACCCGTGAACCTGACGCAATCGCGACCCGTCGAAGCCGTGGTGTCAGTGCCCTCGGTGGAGCCCGGGATCGTCGAGTCGGAGCGGTCGACTGGGGTTTCGCCCAGGATCGAGGAGCAGGCGGTTGCGAGCACTGCCAGGCAGATGATGGTTATGGGGAATGACCGCTTCAGAGCGCCAGAAATGCTAACGAGCGAGGCGGGCAAACACCGTCTTCCACACCAGCCCCGCGGCCAGTAGCCCTGCTCCGGCCAGCCAGACCCCAGCTGTGACGAAGAAGCTCAGGAAGAGACAGCTCGCCAGTCCCAACCACGCAGTCGGTCTCCTTCGATCGATCGCGAGGGCGGCCAGGTTGGTGATCCCGTAGTAGAGGAGCACGGTCATCGCGGAGAAGCTCCACGCCAGGCCGATGTCTCCGAGCAGGGTCGTGACGGCTACCAGCACCGCCGATGTCACGACGGCGGCTGTGGGCTCTCGACGCGAATCGAGATGAGACAGCCGCGACGGCATGTCGCCGCGCCGTCCCATCGCCAGCCACACCCGGGAGAGCCCGAGGATGAGATTGAGCAACACGCCCAACATCGCCGTGATTGCGCCGAAGGTGACGAAGGGCATGTCGAGATGGCCCAACTCGATCTTGGCTCCCCACCGGGGGCCACCCAGGGCACGGCCTCCCACCTCGATCGCCAGGTAGAGGGCGGAAGACACGAACAAGGTCACGACGACGGCGCGCGGTATCACCTTCGCCGGGTCGTGAACCTCTTCCCCGAGAGTGGCGATCCTCCCGTACCCGGTGTATGCCACGAAGAGGAACGCCGATGCTGCGAGGAGCGACTCGCCCCCGAAGCCGGTCCTGAGCTGGGACATGACCCAGGTCCCTTCGCTCAGCCCCGACCAGGAGAACCACGCGATGGCGGCGATCGTGATGGCGACCAACAAGGCGTTCACCACAGCCGTGCGCCGAATGCCGGCGATCACCAGGACAGTGACGAATGCCACGCCGGCCACGGGAACGAGTGGGCTCTCCAGGTCGAGATACAGCGAGATGCCCAGTGCCGCCGTGGCCGCCGAAGCCGTCTTGGCCAGGAGAAACAGCCAGCCGGCCGAGAAGCCCAACCAGGGGTTGATCGCCCTGTATCCGTACTCATAGGTTCCTCCGGCCACCGGAAACTTCCCGGCCAGGAATGCAGACGACAGCCCATTGAAGACGGCGACCGTCGCGGCGAGGGGTATCGCCCAGATCACGGCATCGCCCCATCGCTGCGATGCAATCCCGATCGCGACGAACGCGCCGGTGCCGATGATGGAGCCGAGACCGGTGACGACGGCGCCGCCCATCCCCAGCTCTCTCTTCAGTTGTTGGCTCGTCATCTAGAACAGTGTCTCCCGCTCGACCCCGTCACGTAGATCCGGCGTGTTGTTCTTCACCGAGTTCACCTTGCGGGACACGACGTGCTCCATGATCGAGTCGGCGTCGATGACCTGGAGCAGGTCGCGTGCGGCTTCGGGGTCGTGCAGGTCGCGATCGAGCCAGGCATCCCAGACGTCGGGTATCAAGGACACGGGCATGCGATCGTGAATCGCCGAGATCGGACCGATCGAGTCGGTCGTGATGATCGAGCAGGTGCGTTGCCACTCGTTGGACTCCTCGTCGAGTCGGGACGCCCAGATGCCGGCGAAGACCATCGGGTGCCCGTCGGCACGGTATACCCAGTGCGGCGTCCGCCCCTCCTCGGGGGGTTCCCACTCGTAGAAGCCGTCGGCCGGGATGAGACAGCGTTTCCGGGAAAACGAGTCGCGGAAGGCGGGGCTCGTGGCGGCCGTCTCGGCTCGGGCGTTGATGTGGATCGACCGGGTGTCGTTGGCCCAATGAGGGACGAGGCCCCATTTCATCGAGCCGAGCTGGCGCTTGCCGTCGCGCTCTGCGATGACGTACACCGGGTCGGTCGGAGCCACGTTCCAGCTCTTCTCCAGCGGATCGGTCAGCACTTCGTCGACTCCGAAGTACTCGGCGTAGAAGTCGAGATCGCTCGTGATGGAGAATCGTCCGCACACGGGCCGCAGACTAGGAGGGTGGGCGAACGGCTCTGTTCAACGGTTGCGCATGTGCTGCGCCAACGGCTCGAACCGCTCCTCCAGAAATGAGCGAATCGGCTCGGCCAGCATCGCCCGGTCCATGGCCGTGCGCATGCATCGCATCCATTCGTCGGCTTCGTCGGCCCCGATTGGGAAAGGCATGTGCCGCATCCGTAATCGAGGGTGGCCGTACTTCTCCTCGTAGAGGGGCGGGCCACCAAGCCAGCCCGTGAGATACATGAAGAGCTTCTTGCTGGTGTTTGCCGTGTTGGCAGGGAGCATGTCGCGGAGAGTGGGTGACTCCTCATCGATCACGTCGTAAAAGGCCTCGGCAAGCTTCCGCACCGTCTCTTCGCCACCGATCTCGACATATGGGGTCTCGGCATCACCCCAAGGGTGTTTGTGGTCGGTGCTGTGCGGGATCATCGGGACCAGGGTATGAGGAGAGGCTCCCTTTCGGAAAGGGAGCCTCTCCACGCTGCGAGCCCGTCTGTAAGCCGGATTCTGTATCCTGCCGGTTTCGGCAGGCGACGGCCATCCATCTAGACGCCCCGTCGCCGGGACGCTCCTGCGGCCTACCCGGGACCGTTCGGCGGGCAACCGGCGTCCCTGCTTGGCCTTGCTCCGGGTGGGGTTTGCCAGCCGTCACCGTCGCCGGTGACGCTGGTGGTCTCTTACACCACCGTTTCACCCTTGCCGTTCGAGTCTGCACCGAGGTGCAGACTCGTCTTGGGCGGTCTGTTCTCTGCGGCACTTTCCGTCGGGTCACCCCGCCTGGAAGTTATCCAGCACCCTGCCCTGTGGAGTCCGGACTTTCCTCCGCCATCGCTTCGAGGCGACGCACGGCGACCGTCCGACGGGCTCGTCTCAATTCTACCTTTCGGATTGCTCTTGAGCACACCGTGTCGCTCAGCGACACGCGGTGCTCGCGAGCACGGCGAGGAAGACGTCTCAGCCGTGTCTCCGCCTGCCCGCGAGCCATCCTGACAGACCCGAGACGACGATCGACAACACGGCCAGCCAGACCACGGTGAGCGTCTCCGCCGGGCTGCCCCCGAGACGGGCGATCACCACGATGCCAAAGGCCAGGGCGAGCCCGGTCACCATCCCATGAAAGCGGTGGGAGTGCACCGACCGCCCGCCGGCCAGCCACCCTCCGGCGAACAAGCCGGAGAGAATGCCGATGACGAGGCCGATGTCGGCGCCTCCATCGACCCCGATGATGGTTAGCAGGCCGCTCACGGCGAGTCCGACGATTGACGCCGTCAGGCCACCGGCGGCGACACCGAGGGCAACTGCTCCGAAATTCAGTGCAGCGAGCACGGTGGCGATGTTGGCATGGGACCGGAGCAACCCGGCCAAATCCGGGGATCCGACCCGCCTCGGAAATAGCCTGATGTCGGAAACCTTTGTGACAGAGACCGGGTCAAATGCTCGGATTACACCAAGAGGAGGACACATTGGTAATCAACAAGTACCTCGCAGAGTTCATGGGAACCCTGATCCTCGTGGGTCTGGGAACCATGGGCATCCTGGCGGTCGGGGGTGCCAACGGGCCAGCCGAGGTCATCGGTATCGCCTTTGCCTTCGGTCTCGCCCTTCTGGCCGGAATCTGGGTGGTTGGCCACGTCTCAGGCGCGCATTTCAACCCGGCCGTGACCCTCGCCTTCCTCCTCGACAAGCGGATGACCCTCAGTGACGCCATCGGCTACTGGATCGGTCAGTTCGCCGGTGCCTCTGTCGGCTCGTTGATCGTCCTGATCGCTTCAGGCAGTCAGCAGGCTGTTGCCGGCACGGCGACGACATACGCCGACTACGGAGCGGCCCTGACGGTCGAGATCGCTCTGACCACGGTTTTCGTGTGGACGATCCTCACCGCGGTCAGACGTGGACGCAATCATGCCCCTGCCGCCATCGCCCTGGTGCTGACGGGTGTGCATCTCGCCGGCATCCCCTTCACCGGCGCTTCGGTGAACCCGGCGCGGTCGTTCGGCCCCGCCTTGGTAGGTGATGCGATCGGCTCCGGCCTGTGGCTCTACCTCTACGCCCCGTTGATCGGTGCGATCGTGGCCTGGGCCCTGTATCGACTGTTCCCGACCGAAGAAGCCGTCTGAGCCTCCGAACAGGACTCATGTGAAGAAGGAGGGCCCTTTGGGGGCCCTCTTTCACGAGAAGAGTGAGTCTTCGGCCAGATCCTCGAGCCCCATCACCCAGCCGGCGGGGAGACTCCAGTGGCGGGCACCGTTGATCATGGCCTCGAGATATTCAGGAGCAGGGCGATGGTCGTCGTCAGAGTCTCCGGTGGCGACGAATGTGAGACAGTCGTACTTGTTGCCTTCCC
>DASUUP010000126.1:0-4171 GCA_036373995.1 Acidimicrobiia bacterium | reverse complement strand
CGTCGATGACGATCAACGCGACCGGGCCACTCCTCCTGTTGCTCTACGAGTTGGTGGCCGAAGAGCAAGGGGTGGGGGGAGACCAGATCAAGGGGACGATCCAGAACGACATCTTGAAGGAGTACGTCGCCCGAGGCACCTACATCTATCCGCCGGCACCTTCTATGCGTCTGGTCACGAACGTCTTCGCCTACGCCGACGAGCGGATGCCTCAGTGGAACACCATCTCGATCAGCGGATATCACATACGGGAGGCCGGCGCCACAGCCGCCCAGGAACTGGCTTTCACCATCGCCAACGGCCTCGCCTACGTCCAAGCAGGTGTCGAAGCGAGGCTCGATGTCGACGTCTTCGCCCCGCGGTTGTCGTTCTTCTGGAACGGGCACAACGATTTCTTCGAGGAAGTCGCCAAGTTCAGGGCGGCGAGACGGATCTGGGCGCGCCACATGAGAGATGAGGTCGGGGCCACCAACCCGAGATCGTGGGCCATGCGCTTCCACACACAGACAGCCGGGTCGACGCTCACGGCGCAACAGCCGATGAACAACGTGGTTCGAACCACGATCCAGGCGCTGGCAGCGGTGCTCGGTGGGACTCAATCGCTCCATACCAACTCGTTCGACGAGGCCTTGGGTCTCCCGACTGACGAGTCGGCCCTGCTCGCTCTGCGAACGCAGCAGGTGATTGCCCACGAATCGGGTGTCACAAACACCGTCGACCCGCTGGCCGGGTCGTATTTCGTGGAGAGCCTGACCGACGCTCTCGAGGAGAAAGCAGAAGATCTCCTTCAGACCATCTCGGCGATGGGCGGAGCGGTGGCCTCCATCGAGGAGGGCTGGATGCAGTCCCAGATCGAGGAGTCGGCCTATCGGGAGGCGCAACGACAATCGAGCGGGGAGTCGGTGGTGGTGGGGCTCAACCGGTTCGTGTCCGACGACACGGAGCCCGTTCCGGTCCTCGAGGTCGACCCGGCACTGGAGGAGGCGCAGAAGAAGGCTCTCGCCCGACGTCGGGCGGAGCGTGACCAGGACGTGGTCGACAAACTCCTCGAGACCGTTCGCGAGGTGGCTGGAACCGACGACAGCCTGATGGTGCCCATGCGCGACGCCCTGGCCGCTGGGGCCACCATCGGTGAGATCTCGGACGTCCTCCGCGGCGTGTTCGGCGTCCACAGACCGACCGGATAGCTACCGGGCTCCCATGGACGAGACAAAGACGCATCTCCTGATAATCGGTGGCGGCCCCGCCGGCACCCAGGCCGCGACAACAGCGGCAACCAACGGCGCCCGGGTGACGCTGATCGAGAAGGACATCGTCGGTGGCGCCGCCCACCTGTGGGATTGCATCCCATCGAAAACCATGGCTGCCAGCGCACTTCGTCACACCTCGGTCCGCAACGCCGTGAAACTGGGTCTGGTCAACGACCCAGGAACGGTCGATCCGCGAGTTCTCGCTTCCAGGATCAAAGAGATCACATCCGACATCAACGAGAACTGGGTCGAGCTCCTCGAAGATCAGAGAGTCGAGATGGTGGCCGGGATCGGCAGATTCACCGGATCTCATGAGGTGGTCGTCGACACCGCGGAAGGGGAGCGCAGGTTCACCTTCGACAGTGCCCTGATCTCCACGGGGTCGGCTCCCCGAGTCCCCGACTGGGCACCAGTCGACGGCAAGCGGGTGTTGACCACACGTGACTGCTACGACCTCAGTGAGGTTCCCGAGCACTTGGTCGTGATCGGCTCCGGTGTAACCGGGGTCGAGTTCACCCACATCTTCGAGGCGATGGGGGCGGATGTCAGTCTCGTCGTATCCCGCCAGCAGATCCTTCCCCATCGCGACGCGGAAGTCGCCGCTGTGCTCGAGGAGGACTTTCTCGAGCGTGGCGTCAGACTCGTCATCGGTGCTCGCGCCGAGTCGATCGACCTACAGGGAGACGAGGTCGCCGTCCACTGCAACGACGGACGAATCATCCGGGGGTCGCATGCCCTCCTGGCAGTGGGGTCCGTGCCGCTCACCGCGGGCCTCGGTCTCGATGCCGCCGGCGTCGACTCCGATCGCGGTTACGTCCCGGTAGACGAGTTTCAACGCACCTCGGTCTCTCACATCTACGCCGCCGGCGATGTCACGGGGCAGATGCCACTCAGCTCGGTGGCGTCGATGCAGGGCAGGAAGATCGCCCGCCACGCTCTCGACCTGCCGGTGCAGGCGATCGACTACGACAAGGTCACCGAAGCGATATTCACCGAGCCCGAGATCGCATCCGTCGGTCTCGCTGATGTTGTGGCCGCTGCTCGGGGACGAAAAGTCCGCACGATGAAGGTGCCTTTCACGTCCAACGCAAGATCGGTGCTCCAGGACTTCACCCGCGGCTTCGTCAAGATCACTTCCGACCCGGCGACGGGCGTCGTCCTCGGGGGCACGATCGTCGGGCACCGTGCCTCGGAGCTGATCGGAATGGTGGCCCTGGCCGTGCAGGCACGCGTTACCACGCAGACGTTAGTCGAGACCCTCCTGGTTCACCCGTCGATGATCGAGGCGATCAGTGATGCGGCCGAGTAGCGGCCAGGGCTACCTGTGTTGCCTGAGCCAGGTCCATCGTCGACCCTGCCTCGGCCCACTCCTCGTAGCGTTCGTCGCTCTGGATCTTCTCGACGACCTCGAGCCAGTGGCTCTGGCTGGCACCGAAGGGACGTCTCCCGGCTTTCTCCGCCGCCGCCAGTAGCTGGGCAGCGGGCTCGGGCTCCCCGGTCTCGGCGAGGATCGCACCCAGGTACTGGACGACGGCCCAGTGGTAGGCCGGCATGCCCAGGCTCTCCCACATCTCAATGGCCTGATGAAGGTTGCTCGTGGCGTCGGAGAAGCGACCCAGGCGAGCGAGCACGGATCCGAGTGTCGTTCTCGCCATCGCCTCGATGAACTGGTTGTTGACGGACGCGGCCAGTTCGGCAGCTCCGGTGAGGACCTCGGCAGCTCGCTCGGGCTCCGACTCGGCGATCGCCTCGCCCAGCGCGTATTGCGAGTAGGCCCGGTATGTCGGGGCCCCGATGTCGGCGGCCATCTTCTCCAGGTCACCGGCGATGTCCATCGCGCGGTCGAACACCCCCTGAAAGGCCAGCGCAAGGGTCTCGCCCGCCATGGCGTCGACCACTCCGATGTGGTCCCCGAGGTTGCTCGCCCGCACCAGCTGCTTGCGATACGCCGCCAGGGCATCCTCGAGTCGATCCTGGTAACACGCGACCTCTCCAATCATGAACCAGGCGAATCGGCTCGCCGGGCCGTCGACGCTCGTCCCGTCGAGCGCCAGGTCGTTGGCGTGGCGGACGTCACCGCGTTTCATCGCCGCCAGGGAGGCCCACGCTGCGGCGACGGCGTGGAGATCGTGGCCCGTGCTGGCATGAAGGGCCAGGTCGCCCCAGTCGACGATCGCCGGCGGCTGGCGGTGGTAGAACCAGTCGAACAGGCCCTCGAGGATCCTCTGGGCAGCGTCCAATTCGCCGGTCTCCACCGCCCATGTGAGAGCTGCCCCCAAATCCTCGACGGCCTCGTTGGCGGCGTCGATCCAGCGGGCCTCGTCCGGTGTGGACAGACCGTCTCCGACGGCCGAGGCGAGGTCGGCGAACCACGCCGAGTGACGGGTCCGGACTTCACTTTCGTCCGGTCCACCAATCAGTTTCTGCCGGGCGAACGATTTGAGCACCCTGAGCATCCGATACTCACCGGTCTCCGTCCGTCTCAGCAGCGACTTCTCGACGAGGTCGGCAACGAGACCCGCCACAGTCAAGGGGTCGACCTCGCCGAATCCCGCCACGTGTGTGGCCAACTCGATGTCGAACTGGCCCGCCACAACTGACAGCCTCTCGAAGACTCTTTGGCTGGCAGGCGAGAGGAGGTTGTACGACCAGTCGACCAGAGCGTCGAGGCTGCGGTGACGCCCGGTCCCGCCACGCATGGGCCTGTCCAACAAGCCATGACGCCTGCCCAGCCGATCGAGGATGTCGTCTGGACTCAACGCCTTCGAGCGCGCGGCCGCCATCTCGATGGCGAGCGGCATGTAGTCGAGCTCTTCGCAGAGCATGTCCAACGTGGCTTCCGGGGCCTCGAAGGCGGGAAACACCTGCCTGGCGCGGTCGCGGTACAGGGCGATCGCCGCCTCGGGAGACAGTGAGTCGAG
>DASUUP010000125.1:0-3769 GCA_036373995.1 Acidimicrobiia bacterium | reverse complement strand
GAGTTGAACAATCACCGCCACTGGGTTCTCGGCGTCCACCACCGCCATCACGTCCTCGGTGGTGAGCGGTTCGAAGTAGAGGCGGTCGGAGGTGTCGTAGTCGGTCGAGACAGTCTCCGGGTTGCAGTTCACCATCACGGTCTCGTAACCGGCGTTCTTCAGGGCGAAGCTGGCGTGGACGCAGCAGTAGTCGAATTCGATGCCCTGCCCGATCCGGTTCGGACCTGAGCCGAGGACGACGACCCGAGGCTTGTCGGCTGGAAGCACTTCGCTCTCGTCTTCGAACGTCCCGTACATGTACGGGGTATGTGCCTCGAACTCGGCGGCGCACGTGTCGACGGTCTTGTATGTCCTCGTGATGCCCTTCTCCCGGCGCAGTGCACGGATGTGCGCCTCGGTCTCACCCCAGAGGAAGGCGATCTGACGATCGGAGAACCCCATCCGCTTCGCCTCCAGCAAGAGGTCGTCATCCCGGCTCTCCTCGAGGTCGGTGCGGAGCTCGACCAACTCGGCCATCTGGTCGATGAACCAGGGGTCGACCGAGGACAGTTTGGCGACTCTGTCGACCGCCCAGCCGCGGCGTAGCGCCTCCCCGATGGCATAGACTCGATCGGGTGTCGGGGTGGCAACCGACGTCTCCAGATCGTTGTCGCTCACACCTCCGAACATCGTCTGCTCCATGGGGTCGGCATTGAGACCGGCTCTGCCGTTCTCCAGGCTCCGCAGGGCCTTCTGCAGAGCCTCGGGAAAGGTGCGGCCGATGGCCATCGCCTCGCCGACACTCCTCATCGAGGTGCCCAAGTTGGTCGGCGCCGACGGGAACTTGGCGAAGTCGAAACGGGGAATCTTCACCACCGTGTAGTCGAGCGCCGGTTCGAACGAGGCAGGCGTTGCCTGTGTGATGTCGTTGGCGATCTCGTCGAGCGTGAATCCGACCGCGAGCAACGCTGCGATCTTGGCGATCGGGAACCCTGTGGCTTTCGAAGCCAGTGCGGAGGAACGGCTCACGCGGGGGTTCATCTCGATCACGAGCCTTCTCCCGGTATCCGGATCGACCGCGAACTGGACATTGGATCCTCCAGTCTCGACTCCGATCGCCTCGAGCACCCTGATGGCGTCGTCGCGCATCTCTTGGTACTCCCGGTCACTCAAGGTCTGTATCGGAGCGACCGTGATCGAGTCGCCGGTGTGCACTCCCATGGGGTCGAAGTTCTCGATCGAGCAGACGATGACGCCGTTGCCGTTTCGGTCCCGCATCACCTCCAGCTCGAACTCCTTCCAGCCGAGCACGGATTCCTCGACGAGGATCTCGTTCACCGGCGAGGTGTGGAGACCCCGCCGGGCCACTTCCAGAAACGCCTCCTCGTCGTCGGCGATCCCGGTGCCCCCGCCACCGAGGATGAAAGAGGGACGGACCATGACCGGGTATCCGATGTCGCGGGCGATCGTGACTGCTTCGCCCATGGATCGGGCGTACCCGGCTTTGGGGACTTCGAGCCCGATCGCCTCCATCGTCTCCTTGAAGAGTCCGCGGTCCTCGGCGCGGTCGATGGCCTCGAGACCGGCCCCGATCATCTCCACGCCGTGCTTGTCGAGGACCCCTGTTCGGGCCAGCTGGGAGGCAACGTTGAGTGCGGTCTGACCGCCGAGAGTCGGAAGCAGCGCGTCCGGGCGCTCCCGGGCGATGATTTCGGTCACAACCTCCGGCGTGATCGGCTCGATATACGTCGCGTCGGCGAATTCCGGATCGGTCATGATCGTGGCCGGGTTGGAGTTCACGAGGATCACCCGGTAGCCCTCCGAGCGAAGGACCTTGGCCGCCTGGGTGCCCGAGTAGTCGAACTCACAGGCCTGACCGATGATTATCGGCCCGGAGCCGATGAGAAGGATGGAGCGAATGTCCTTACGGCCGGGCATCAGGCTTCTACCTCGATCAAGTCGACGAAGCGATCGAACAAGTGGGCGGCATCGTGGGGGCCGGGTGCCGCCTCGGGGTGGTACTGGACCGAGAACGCCGGCACTTCCTCGAGGAGCATGCCCTCGAGCGTGCCGTCGTTCAGGTTCTGGTGTGTCGGCCGGACTGCACCGAATCGGGTGTCGACCCGCTCGGGGAGCATCTCAGGGCCAACCAGCCCTCGTTTCGATGGTGGCGTCTCTCCGGTGAGCGACCAGAGGTCGACGGCGAACCCGTGATTCTGCGCCGTGATCTCGACCCGTCCGTCGTCGAGCCGTTTGACCGGGTGGTTCCCGCCGTGATGCCCGAACGGCAGCTTGAAGGTCCTGGCCCCGATGGCGAGCCCGAGCACCTGATGTCCGAGACAGATGCCGAACAGCGGTCGTTTGCCCAGAAGACCTCTCAGGGTGGCAGTGGTCGTATGGAGAGGCTCTGGGTCACCGGGCCCATTGGACACGAAAACACCGTCCGGGTCCCTGGAGAGGATCTCCTCAGCCGACGTTCCGGCCGGCACCACGTCGACGTCGAACCCTCGTGAGGTGAGGTGGCGCACGATGTCCCGTTTCATCCCCAGATCGATCGCCACGACCAGACCTGACCTGTTCCCTTCCGCACTCATGCGATACGGCTCCGGCGTTGTCACCCCCATGGCCAGATCCCGGCCCTCCATCGAAGGCGCCTTGGCCGCCATCTCGGCGAGCTCGGCCTCGCCGGCACCGACACCCATGGCGATGGGCATCGCACCTCGTTCCCGGATGTGCCGGGTCAGGCGTCTGGTGTCGATGTCGGTCAGGGCGACCACGCCGTGATCGGTGAAGTACTCGGCGAGGGATCCTTGGGCACGCCAGCTGGACTGCCGGCGTGACATCGCCCGGACGACGAAGCCGGAGACCGCTGGGCCCGCAGATTGATCGTCGTAGTCGGCGATGCCGTAGTTGCCGATGTGCGGAGAGGTCATCACCACCACCTGGCCTGCGTACGAAGGGTCGGTGAGGATCTCCTGGTAGCCGGTCATCGACGTGTTGAACACGGCCTCACCGGTGGTGACGCCCTCCACGCCGACCGAGTATCCGTTGAAGACCTCCCCGTCGGCGGTGACCAGTTGTGCTCTCGTTCTGGGTGTCATGTCCCTCCGGACTCGTAGGTGATCTTCCCCCGATGAATGGTCGTCTCGACTCTCCCTGACATCTCGGCTCCCAGATAGGGGCTGTTGTCCGATTTCGACCGGAAAGACGACGCCGTCCATGTCTCGTCCGGTGCGAACACGACGAGATTCGCCTGCTTTCCGAGCTGCAACGGGCACCCATGATCGGCTAGACCGGCGATGGTCGCTGGTGTCGTCGACAGCACCCGGAAGAGTGAGTCGCGATCACGAAGAGTGGCCCAGACGACTGAAGCGGCTGTTTCGAGACCGATGACCCCTCTGGGCGCCTTGGAGAATTCGACCTCCTTCTCGAACCGTTGATGCGGCGCGTGGTCGGTAGCGACCGCATCGATGGTGCCGTCTCGGAGAGCCTCCACCAGGGCGGACCGGTCGCTCTCCGTCCTCAGAGGTGGGTACATCTTGAAGTTCGTGTCCAACGTGCCGAGATCCTCTTCGGAAAAGCTCAAATGATGAGGAGCGACCTCGGCCGTCACCGGGAGCCCCTCTTCTTTGGCCGCGCGAATCATCTCGACGGTCATCTTCGATGAAACGTGTTGACAGTGGTAGCGGGCGCCGGTGCGCCGGACCAGGTCGAGATCGCGTCTGACCACGTCCGACTCGGCCTCGGCAGGGAGGCCGCCGACACCGAGACGTCGGGACACGTCTCCCTC